>CALPUT020000127.1 GCA_943326825.2 Chryseobacterium gleum
ATTTAAATATTGAATTGATGTTTTCTCTGTTCCACCTAAATATTTAAAACCTAAGCCCCAATCATAATAACTAATAATACGATGACCGAATAGTTTTAATTTCACATATGCTAATGGTTTGTCCGGGTAATGTGCCATACCAATTTCTGCAAAAATGCCAACTAATCCTTTTGGATCAAAAGAATAATTAAAAGGTCTAATAGAATCTTCAGTATAATAGGTTGGATTTGCTTTTTTTGTAAGCATATAAGTTGGCCCGATAGAAATTTGAAAACCATGATTTTTCAATTCTCTAAAATCTCTTGCCCCAAAAGCTTGTTTTCTTTTTGTTGGAGTTAAATCTCTTTGAGCATTAAAGGAGTTAATTGTCAAAAAACAAATAATTATTAATTGGAAATATTTCATTGAAATTTATATTTAAAGAAAAAGTAACATTAACAAAAATAACGTTTTTTTTATTGAATATTTTAGAATCTCATTTTTTGAAATGAAGAGCTTTATGTTCAAAAGTAAAAAAAGCAATTCTAACTCACTATAAATCTTATTATACCTAATAAAACAACTATCCATTCACATCAAATTTACTAGCGATTTACGTCAAATAATATCTATATAAACAATTAGAAAACCGTAAGTCATTTTTAACTTTCATAAAAAAAACCTTTAGCTATATTAGTGTTGCTAAAACAAAAATTATGCTAAAAATTTTAATCAATAAACTATGCCTTTTATTTTTAATTGGTATATATTCTCAATTTTCTTGGGCGCAACCAGCAAATGACCTGCCATGCAGTGCAACAAATGTTGGAACTTTAACACTTGGTACTCCTATAGTACTTTCCAATCAAACAAATGTTAATGCTAATACAACCACCGCATTCTCAACAATTGCAAATGTAGGATCTGGTTATAATGCTAATTATCATTTGTCAGATGTATGGTATAAGTTTGTTTTGCCAAATGGTTATAAATCAGCAAAAATAACTCTTACAACTTCTTCGAATAAAAAATTTACTATCATTCAAAGAGATAAAAGTACTTGCATTGACTATGGAAATATTCAAAACTCAATAAGTCCTGTTGGGGGGGATTATTATTCAACTGAAACTTATGCTACAACAGCAAATCAAACATTGACTTCAGTTAGAACGTATAATAATTGTCAATATACTCCTTTTGCAAATGGAGATACTGTTTATGTTTCTGTTGGTGGAGTTACAGCTGGTCAACAAGGAATATTTAATTTATCATTTGAAGTCTATGGTATCTTAGGAGGAGGCTGTCCACCAGCAACTTACACATGTGGAACAGTAGGTTTTAATTGGCAAACAGGTTCGGCGCCAAGTTCTGCAAATTTAAGTTGTACAAATAATACTGATTATGGCTTAAAAGCAAATACAATTACCACGGCTGGAAATTATATTGCTCCTGGATTTACAATTGGAGATGGCTCTGGAACTATTACTTATTCTGCAATAGAAATAGAAGAAGGTTTGGGTACTGGTTTTGTAAATATTCCTGGGCAACAAAAAGTAATTACCTATTGTGTGCCTTCATTTCAATATAGGATAAGATTAACTGGTTCAGGATCTGGTTCAGTAACTATTACTGATCATTCTACAGGAACAACTCTTTATACAGGTACTTTTTTATCAGGAATGATTATTACACTAGCACCAAATACAATTTTAGGGACATCTACATTTTCAGGTCCTGGTGTGTCAAATTATAAACTTGGGAGTAGTGCATTAGTTGGAAGTGGTTATGGTGTGTTTAATCCTTCAATAGCTGGAGTTGGAACACACACTATTGTATATTCATGGAATAATGGAAATGGATGTTCAGGAAGTAATACAATAACTGTAACGGTATCAGGACCAAGTAATCCTACAGCAGCAAATGCTCAAATTTGTTCAGGTTCAACAGCTGCTTTAACAGCTAGTGGTGGGTCTTCATATAATTGGTATGATGCAGCTAATGCGGGAAACTTAGTAGGAAGTCAAGCAACTTTTACAACACCTACTTTAACAGTACCAACTTCTTATTGGGTGTCATCAGGTAGTGTTAGTTGTATGAGTGCTAGAGTTAAAGTTGATGTTACTATAACTAATCCGATTACCCCAACTTTTTCATCTATCAGTAGTTTATGTATTGGGTCAACAGCTCCATCATTACCTTCTTCTTCAAATAATAGTATTCCAGGTACATGGAATCCAGCGAATATTTCAACATCGATTGTAGGTACTACAAATTATTTATTTACTCCTTCAACTGGACAATGCGCTACTACAGCTCAAGTTTCAGTTGTTGTTCTTGATAAGACTCTACCAATTTTTACGGCGATTTCACCATTGTGTCAAAATGATGCTGTACCAACTTTAAGTCTGACTTCAACTAATGGAATTTCAGGAGTATGGACTCCAACTCAAATTTCGACAAATACAGTTGGAAATGTAACTTATAATTTTGTGGCTAATAGTGGTCAATGTGCGGCTGATACTTCAATGATGATATCAGTTGTGGCTCCAATACAAATAAATGTTTCAACTGACGCACAGGATGGTAATCCAACGGTTGTTGCAAATTTTGTAAATTCAACTACAAATGCTACATCATTTGATTGGGATTTTGGAAATGGATCAACTAGTAATTCTGCAGGAAATGTTTCTTCATCCTATTCTTCAATTGGAACTTATACAATTATATTGACAGCTTCAAATGGAGTTTGCCCTGATCAAACGTGGACGAAAACTATAAATGTTACACCTTATTTACCTATAATATATAATATTCCAAATATATTTTCTCCAAATGGTGATGGTGCAAATGATGATTATTTCATTAGCGTTGAAAACGGAGCAGCTTTTGAAGCCATTATAATTAACCGTTGGGGAGAAGAAATGATTGCTCTATCTCAATTGAATGAAAAATGGAATGGTAAAACAAAATCAGGAGATTCAGCTACTGATGGAGTATACTTTATTTTATATAAAATTACTGGACTTGATGGTAAAGTTATTGAAGGTCAAGCATTTTTCCATTTGACGAATTTAAAATAATATCTATAAATAGAAAATTCAAAGGACTATCATTTGGTAGTCCTTTTTTTATGACTCAAAAATTCCATTTCATTGTTCGTGTATTGATAAATGAAAAAGAAACTTTCCAAGCTGTTGTTGGATTGATATTGTTTCCATCTGCTGCAACACCATAAATTCCTAATCGAAGTATTTGTCTAGATAATCTAAAATTTCTTTCTAAACCAGCTAAAATCTCATAGTGCTGCCAATTCAATTCTTGCACATACAGTGCGCCACCCCCAAAAACCAATCCAATTCTGGTTTTTTTCATGAAAGGGATTTTATTAATTATTGCACTATTATCATGATGGATGAAATGTAATTCATAGAATATTTTCTTGGAAGGTAATGATTTGGATAATGCTTGGAATGAATACAATGGATTTGAAAAGATAAAAGGATCACTTCTACGATTGTATTTATAATCAGCTTCATATAATGCTTTTGAGCTTAAAAATTTACCTGTTTTAAAATGATAACTTGTTGTTCCTAATGTTCCAATTTTGAAATTTTGCGTCATACCGATTAATCCGTATTCATGATCGACATCACTTCCGAATAGCTTAGGTATTCCTCTTTCATAATTTATATAAAATGTTGGCCATTTAGAACCCAATACAACTTTCCGTTTGCTTTCTTTCATGTATTTCTGTCCAGGTGTGTAACGTATATTGATTTCGCCTAAAAGTGCTTGGTATGTAGCAAAATTTGATGGTTCATTGTTTGGAAGTACTTTATCAAAGGCTGTAACAAATTTGTAACCATTGATATTTCTTCTTTCTGAATAAAAGGCATTTGTTGTTAAATACAAACCATTGATTAATTCACGTGAATGAAAAAGAGTTAATTCTGATTTCTCAATAAAATTATTTCGTTTGTATACTTGGGTCACCGCATCATAACCGACAATTACACCGAAATCATTGGAAAAATTAACTCCAAAACTTCCAAAATGAAAAGGTGAATAAAGATGAGACGCATATATAGAACCTTTAATATCTTTATTTAAGAATCCATAGGATGCCTCTGTATATAAATCGATGCTTCGTTGATCTTTCCATTTTTTAAAGAAGTAAAATCCTGGGCTTATTCTAGGTCCAGCGATATAAATCGGGCGAATTAATCCTGCAATTGAATTGATTGTCCATTGTGTTTTTTTATCTCTATTTCGATGATCTACTCCAAACCAAAGAATTTTTAAAGGAGTGATCTTATTAAATATATTATCAATTGAATCTAGGTATTCTTTTCGATTTTGATAATCGTAAATACTGTCTTTTACAATAATGAATCTTTTTTCTTCCTCCGTTAAAGTAATGTTTCTTGTTTTGTTCCAAAAAGCTGTGTCTTTTTCATAAGCTTCATCTTCAGTTACAGATAATTCGTTATTAAAGAACTTTGCAGAAAATTTAGGTTTAAAATTATATTTTGAAAAAGAAGCAGTAGTGTTTAAAGTTGAATTTTTATTCTTGTTTTTGATACCATAGGTTAACGTTTGGGTATTTAAAACACATAATGAGTCACCTGATGTATCAAATTCTTGTTGAATTTTAAAGTAATCATAGATTAATAAATTACCTTTTGCCATTGTCAATTCCAATTTTTGAACCAACCAAACAGAATCAATTACCCAGATATAACCTTCTAAGGTAGTTGTTGCAGAGTTTCGAGGAATAATTTTTATTTTATGAATTTTTCGACCGTTTTCTTCGTATTGTTCAACTAATCTGTATTTATAGGATAGAATTCCTGGGCCAGAAATTGGAGAGCTAACAGGTGATTGATGCAAATCATTTAGATGCAATAAATTTTCAAAGAAATTAAAGTTTGATTTTACTGTTGTTGTATAATAGAGATCTTGAGTGTTTCCTCTAGCTTCGAATGCATTTCTAATTTCTTTTACTTGATTGATTGGAGCATAATTTCGGGTTAACTGAACTTCTATTAGATTCATTCCATTTAACAGTGCGTTTTCTGCTTTTTTCTTTTCATCGAATGGGTCAGCATTTATATCATTTGGATCATTTTGATTCAATTCTTCTTTTTTTTCAGCTTCTTTTTTACCTTCCTTTTTTGCTTTTTTCTCTTTTACCTTATAATCAATTTTCTCAGTAGCTTTGATATAAACTTCACATGAATGAGGGTAATTCCATGGATTAATAATATCGCGCTTTGCAACTACTTTCAGCATGATTTCTCTACCGGGATTCGTTTTTTTTGCAACAATGTCAACATCCTCCAAACTTTGAATTTTAGAAGGGAAAAGTTGTATATCTTTTTTTAGGTCATTATTGTTTATCGAAATATAACTTTCACGATCTTCATATCCAGTTGCTGAAAAGACAAGAAAGTATTCGCCTAAAAATAAACGCATTTCATAGTAACCGTTTACATCAGCAACTGTTCTTAAATCAGAATTATTTTTAGAATAAATTTGAGCAAATGGAATAGGCATATTTTTCTCATCAGATACAATTCCACTTACTAAATTTTGTCCAAACGAAATTGTCAAAAAATTAAATGTGAATAGTAGTATAAAAAATATCTTTTTGGTCATTTTTTTTGCTCGTATTTTAATTTTAGATGATAAATCCGATTCAAATTAAACGAATCAAATGCAAACTTATTATTAAAAAATGGTAAATCAGCTATTGAAAAGTACGAGTTAGAGTTTTTGTTGGATAAATGGTTGGCTTCGACTCCGCTCAATAACCTTCGACTCCGATCAGCCAACATTATTTTCTTTTTATAATCATTCTAAATAAGTAGAAATTAAACCAATTTATTATTAATTTTGTAATTGAATTAAGGTTTTCGATAATCTAAATTCAAAATTTATAATTCAAAATTTAAAATTCAAAAAATATGTATCCTCCAGAGTTAGTAAAACCAATGAAAGAAGATCTTGTAAATGCAGGATTTCAACAATTAGTTACACCAGAAGAAGTAGACAATTCAATTAAAGATTCTAAAGGAACTTTATTAGTAGTTGTAAATTCTGTTTGTGGTTGTGCAGCAGGTAATATGCGTCCAGGTGTGAAATTATCTTTAGCAGGTGATAAAAAACCTTCAAACTTAACAACAGTTTTTGCAGGTGTTGATGGTGAAGCAGTTGCTCAAGCTAGAAAATATTTCTTACCATATCCTCCATCTTCTCCTTCAATTGCATTATTTAAAGATGGAAAATTGGTTCATTTCTTAGAAAGACACCATATTGAAGGAGGGACAGCTCAAATGATTGCAGAAAATTTACAAGAAGCTTACGAAGAATTTTGTAATTAAAAAATTGAAAAACAATATTTTAAAATCCTTCAGAATTTCTGAGGGATTTTTTTTGAATCAATTGTAACTTTTTCTAGAGTTGCTTGTCTTACCATTAAATGAGCAATTCGAATTCAAAAATTTAAATAGTTTAAAAATAAAGAAAATGAAAAAGATACTATTAATACCTATATTTTTCTTTGCGTGGTTATTGAGTCATGGACAAGAAAATGAAAAATCAACTGAGCCTGATACAACAAGAATGAATATTGGTAAAACAGAAATCATTTTTGTAAATCATGAAAATGAAAGTTCGGATATAGAAGATTCAGAAGAACCAATCGACACCTTGGACGCAAGTCCTTCAGAAAAAGAGCAGAATGAGAATGAAGCACATTGGGCGGGTTTGGATTTAGGATTCAATATGTTATTGAACAGTCAAAACACAACTAATTTCGGAGCACATGACTATTGGCAAAATGATCCTGCTAAATCCATCAATTTCAATTTGAATTTGATGGAACATAAATTCAGTATCTACAAAAACTATGTTGGAATTACAACAGGTTTAGGGTTTGGTTTTACGCAAATTGGATTTAAAAATAATTATATTTTGCAAACTTCGAAAGACAGTTTATTTGCTTATCAAGATACTGTTGCAACCTATTCTAAAAATAAATTGAGAGCTGCTTATTTTCAAGTACCTTTATTACTTGAGTTATGTACAAAAGCGGATGATGATCACAATTTTTACCTAGCTGCTGGTGTAGTTGG
>CALPUT020000128.1 GCA_943326825.2 Chryseobacterium gleum
CATTTCGCCTTTTTCAACTTGTGAGATAACAGCTAACTTAAAGCCTAAATTATAATCCCGTTGGGTCCGCTTTTTACTTTGTTCTTCTTGTGTTTTCATTAAAATAAGCTAAATGTTGTAAACTTATTTTAGGACGGGATATAATTTAAATATCAAAAGCTTCACATTTATGTGAGGCTTTTTTTACAACAAACAAACTGAACATATATTTCATAATAAATCTTCATCTTTAATGATTTATTGGCTGTTAGTATAATTAACCAGATACCAAAAAGCTTAAAACATTTTTAAAATTTAAATTATTTATTATGAAAAAACTATTATTAATTTTAATATTATTCACTTTTGGCGATTCATATTCTCAAACTTCAACAACTACTAATTCTCAATCAATAAATGAACTTAATTTAGGCGATGATTATCTAGGTGGAAAGGTTGTTTATTTTTTTAAGCCAGGTGATGTAAATTATGGAAAATTTAAAGGGATTCTCGTTTACAAGGAATGTGTCTTTGACAAGCAATGGGGATGTTTAGGAACATTAATTACTCCTACACAAAACATTAGTTCAGCCAGTAAAATAGGTAGTTCCCAAACAAATCAAGAATTAATGATCTCAAAATGTTCAAATAGTGCAGCAAACTTTTGTGCTACATTAGATGTTGATGGAAATAAAGGTTGGATTTTACCATCACCCCAAGATTTAATAGAAGTATTGAAAGGTTGTTGGACAATAAACAGAACTGTATATGCAGGAAAATATTGGACAAGTGTTGATTTAAATCCAAATGATGCAACTATACTGAGTTGTCAAATTATGGGAGATAGAAGTTTAAAACCTTCAATTAGTTCACAAAAAAAAGCATTAAATGGGATCATATACCCGATAAAATACTTCTAATTTCTTTAGTTAAATAGGTTTCATTTGAACCTTAATGAATTAAATATTACAAATAACATTTTCTATAAAAATTATTATGAACGTTAGAATAATAGCATTGATTTTCATCAGTTTAAATTTTATTAAAGTTAATGCGCAACAGAAAGAGAAAGCTCCAAAAATTGTTTACAAAACAGAAATAAAACCTCTTTTGGCTATAAATAAAATAGATGAGGCAATACCATTGTTAAATAAATATTTTAAGCAAAATTTGATAATTGGGGATATTTGGAACCCAAAAGTGATGCTTTTAGAATCTACAAATATGTTTGATACTGAAAAAACGTTAGCATACCATTATGACGAAAAAGCATTTAAGGAGCATTCGATTGTTATAGCAGATTCAGCAATATTCTGGTTTAACAGAATGTTAATTGATCATCATTCAGACAGTACATATGCCAAAAACAGAATCATTTTTTTAAATAAATCAAAAAACGAATTTGCTAGTATTGCCCATGAAAAAGAATTAGCGCAAACACTAGAAGCGTCAAATAGGCAAAAAATGATTGCTGATAGCCTTGATAATATTCGAATAGCAAAAGATAAAAGAGAAAAATTTGTCAAAGATTCTATTGAAATTGCAAAAGCAAATCGGGAAAAATATGTTAAAGATTCTATTGAAATTGCAAAAATAAAAAATGATGAATTATTAAAAAATAAAAATGTCGCATCAACAACAGCTAAAACTTCTGATAACAATGTAAAGATTGGTCAACAAGAATGGATGTCAATAGATATAAAATCTTCAAAATATAAAAATGGAGACCTTATTCCCTTAGCAAATTCAGAAGAAGAATGGAATAATTATGCATCTAAGAATATGGGATGTTATCGAAAATTAAATAATAAAATTTTCATTTACAATGGATATGTCTTAAAAGACCCAAGAGGTATATTACCAGACGGATTTCAAATACCAACGTATAAAGATTTTGAAACTTTATATACTTATTTAGGTGAAGGTGATTCAAGATTCGGAAAAGCTACTTTATCTATAGCTAAATATTCAATATTTCATGATGAAATGGAAGGTGATGGAGAGACAGGAGATATAAAAACCGTTGAATACAAATCAAATGGGGCTTCAGGATTTAATGCTGAAGCAGGTGGTTATATTTATGGAACAGGCGAAAATGGAGGAATCGGAAGTTGTTCTTTTTGGTGGACCTCATCAGTTGAAGATGGTGGTATGTTAGTTTTTGATATTGGTGAATGTTCTCAAGATTTAGGTGGTGGGAAAAGTATTGTTTCACCCGATTATGGATTTGCAATTAGAGCAATTAAAAAGAATTCAAACGACAAATCGAACAATGCAGATAATGGGCATGATATAATTGTTTGTACAGAGAAGAAACAAGCAATTCAAGGAAGGGAAGATTCAAAATTAATTACGACTTGTACATATAAAAATTATAAAACAATTTCTATTGGAGAACCTGATCATAGAGGTCTTTATATGTATTCATATCAATTACTTAAAAACATCAATAATAAATATGTACCAATAAAAAATACTCAATTATTTAATGAAAATAAGATGGAATTATTAGGTATAATTAATGATAAAATTAAAGCCGATTTTTATAGTTATGCATCTGATGAAGAAACAATGGAGTGTTTTGAAGGAGTAGCTGAGCCAGATGTAACTTTTGAAGATTTACATATTACTTTTAGTGGTGCAGGTATTAATATTTCTGTTTCTTTTGGCTTACCCTATTCATGTCTATCGGTAGATGAAGGTTTATCGACATTTGATTTAGAAGAAATTGAGTATTATTTAGCGGAATAATTAATGATAAAATTTAAAAATAAAGAAATTTAAATTTAAATTTTAAAAACAGTTAAGTCATATTATTTAATTTTCTTGGATAGAAAAATTAAAAAATCTATCAATCTTTAAAATAATTGACCTATCTTTGCACCCAAAATTCAGAACTCATTTTAAAAAGGCGCTGTAATGTCGGAAATTAAAGGAAAAGTTTCTCAGGTTATCGGACCTGTAGTTGATGTAAGATTCGAAAAGAATGTTACACTTCCAAACATCTATGATGCATTAGTTGTTTACAAGGCTGATGGAACAAAAGTAATATTAGAAGTACAATCTCACGTTGGTGAAAGCTCTGTTCGTACTATTTCTATGGATTCAACTGATGGATTCACAAGAGGTATGGAAGCGATTTCTTCAGGAAGTCCAATTAAAATGCCTACTGGAGATAAAATCAAAGGAAGATTATTTAACGTAGTTGGTGAGGCTATCGATGGTATCAATAAAGTTGATAATTCAGATGGTATGTCAATCCACCGTGAAGCTCCAAAATTTGATCAGTTATCTACTGCAACTGAAGTACTTTTTACAGGTATTAAAGTTATTGACTTAATTGAGCCATACGCAAAAGGTGGTAAAATTGGTTTATTCGGTGGTGCTGGTGTTGGAAAAACAGTATTGATTCAAGAGTTAATTAATAATATCGCTAAAGCATATTCTGGTTTATCTGTATTCGCAGGTGTAGGTGAGCGTACTCGTGAGGGTAACGATTTATTACGTGAGATGTTAGAGTCAGGAATTATTTGCTACGGTGAAAAATTCATGCACAGCATGGAAGAAGGTGGTTGGGATATCGCTTCAATTGATGTAAATGAATTGAAAGAATCTAAAGCTACTTTCGTTTTCGGACAAATGAATGAGCCTCCAGGTGCTCGTGCTCGTGTTGCCTTATCAGGATTGACAATGGCTGAGTACTACCGTGATGGTGAAGGTGATGGACAAGGTAAAGATATCTTATTCTTCGTTGATAACATTTTCCGTTTTACACAAGCAGGTTCTGAGGTGTCAGCATTATTAGGACGTATGCCTTCAGCAGTAGGTTACCAACCAACATTAGCAACTGAAATGGGTGCTATGCAGGAACGTATCTCTTCTACTAAAAATGGTTCTATTACTTCAGTTCAAGCGGTATACGTACCTGCGGATGATTTAACGGATCCAGCTCCAGCAAATACATTTGCTCACTTAGATGCTACAACAGTATTATCTCGTAAAATTGCTGAGTTAGGTATCTATCCAGCGGTTGATCCATTGGATTCTACTTCTCGTATTTTAACTCCAGAAATCGTTGGTGAAGAACATTACAACACTGCACAAAGAGTTAAATTGACGTTACAACGTTACAAAGAATTACAAGATATCATTGCTATTCTAGGTATGGATGAGTTATCTGAAGAAGATAAATTAATCGTACACAGAGCAAGACGTGTTCAACGTTTCTTATCTCAACCTTTCCACGTTGCTGAGCAATTTACAGGTTTAAAAGGTGTTTTAGTTGACATCCAAGAAACAATTAAAGCGTTCAATATGATTTTAGATGGTGAGCTAGATAAATATCCAGAAGCAGCTTTCAACTTGAAAGGTGGTTTAGAAGATGTTATTGCTGCTGGAGAAAAAATGTTAGCTGATAACTAAAATTAGATAAAATGCAATTAGAAATAATTACACCAGATAATAAAATATTTAAAGGGGAAGTTGAAGCAGTTCAATTACCTGGATTAGATGGATCTTTTCAAGTTTTGAAAGGTCACGCTCCAATTATTTCAGCATTAGCAAAAGGAACTGTAAAAATTAATTTGCCTGCTAATTTTAAATTAGGCAAAACAAGCGAAGCAATTCAAAAAGATCCTTCTAATGACAGAATCATTAGAGTTGATATCAATGGTGGTGTATTGGAAATGTTAGATAATAATATTATTTTATTAGCTGAATAAGATTCCAAAAAAAAATAATTCAGAGGGATTTGGAACACCAAATCCCTCTTTTTTGTTAAGGTATGTTAACCTAGTATAATTAATTACACCCAATATGCGATTATTTCACTATTTTCGCCCTAATATCAAAACAGATAGATGGATTTATTACAACAAATAGATTTAACGAATACTCCAAAACATGTAGCCATCATTATGGATGGAAACGGTAGATGGGCTAAAAAACAAGGTCAAGAAAGATTATTTGGTCACAATTTTGGTGTTGAATCGGTTCGAGAAGTTTTAAAAGCAGCAAAAGAAATGAAGGTGGAATACCTTACACTTTATGCTTTTTCAACAGAAAATTGGAATCGTCCAAAAGAAGAAGTCGATGGAATAATGGATCTATTAATTCGAACAATTGCAGGAGAAACAGACGAATTGAATCAAAGTGGTGTTCGTTTAATGAGTATCGGTGATATTCAAGGTTTACCTGAAGGTTGTAAAGAAGAATTATTGAAAGCTCAAGAAATCACCTCAAAAAATACTGAAATCAATTTAGTGTTAGCTTTAAATTACAGTTCACGTTGGGAAATCACAAATGCTGTAAAATTAATCGCTCAAAAAATTGAAAAAGGAGAATTAAAATCTGAAGATATTTGTGATGAGACAATGGATTCACATTTGAGTTCAGCAGGTATTCCAGATCCTGAATTATTAATTAGAACTAGCGGAGAACATAGAATCAGTAATTTCTTGCTTTGGCAAATTGCTTATACTGAGTTTTATTTTACAGAAGTACTTTGGCCTGATTTCAAAAAAGAAGATTTCTATAAAGCAGTCATCAACTATCAATCTAGAGAAAGAAGATTTGGAATGGTATCAGAACAATTAAATAAATAGGCATGAAATTAATTCAAAATCTCTTCCTTATTCTAATTGTTGGTTTACATTCAATGAACGTAAATTCTCAAATAGTTGAAGCAAATGGATCTTCTCCAATCGGAAGTGAATTTGTAATTGATTACCAAAATCCAAAACAATACGAAATTGGTCCAATCAAAATTGAAGGAGCTGATAATTTTGACCATAATTCAATAAAATTAATTGCTGGACTTCGAACTGGAGATAGAATCATGATTCCTGGAGAGAAATTCTCAAAAGCCATTAAAAATTTATGGAAAGAAGAATTATTTTCAGATGCTGAAATATTAATTGATAAAGAAATTAATGGAATAGTATATTTAACGATCAAATTAGCACCAAGACCAAAATTATCTCGTTACAAATTCAAGGGAGTAAACAAAAGAGAAGCTGATAAAGTAAGAGAAGAAATAAGTCTTTACACAGGTAAAACAATTACTGAAAACTTAGTATTTGTTACTGAAAACAAAATTAAAGGATATTTCAGAGATAAAGGTTATTATAGTGTCAATGTGCACATTTCAAGACAAAAAGACACATTGATTAATAATTCTGAGATCTTTACAATTGACATTCAAAAAAAGCATAAAATAAAAATTAAATCGCTTACGATTGAAGGTAATCAGTCGATTCCAACATGGAAATTAAGAATGGCGATGAAAGACACAAAAGAGAAACAGTTCTGGCGTTTTTTCAAAAGATCGAAATTTACTACTGTAGCATATGATAGAGATAAACAAGCTTTATTAGACAAATTTAATTCGATAGGATTGAGAGATGCCGCAATCGTTTTTGATACAGTTTATAATTTAAATGATAAAAATTTAATTATAAATATTAAAATCAATGAAGGTCAAAAGTATTATTTTGGTGACGTTCAATGGATTGGCAATACAAAATTTAGATCTAGCTATTTAGATACTGTATTAGGAATTAAAAAAGGAGATGTTTATGACAAAATTTTGTTAGATAAACGTCTTAAAATGAGTGAAGATGGAAGAGATATTTCTTCTTTATACATGGATAGAGGATATTTATTTTTTCAAATAAATGCTTTAGAGACGAATGTATCTGATAATTACATTAATTATCAAATGCGTATTATTGAAGGTAAAGAAGCTCGTATTAAACGCATCATCATCAAAGGAAATACAAAAACGAATGATTACGTCATCCGAAGAGAAATTAGAACTCGACCAGGTGACTTATTTAGTCGAAACGATATTATTCGTACGCAACGAGAATTATCACAATTAGGTTATTTCAACGAGCAAGGATTTCAAATAAATCCGATTCCAAATCCAGCAGATGGAACGGTTGATATTGAATATACAGTTGAAGAAAAGTCATCAGATCAAATTGAATTATCAGGGGGTTACGGTGGAAGAGGATTGAATGGAATGTCATCTTCAACTGGAAGTTATGCCGGTGGTGGTTCTGGATTAATTGGTACAATTGGATTAACATTCAACAATTTCTCAACAAAAAA
>CALPUT020000129.1 GCA_943326825.2 Chryseobacterium gleum
GCTAATTTGACGAGTTTAAACAATAAGGCAGTTTCAATCGAGGAATCTAAAATTGATAAATCAATATTAGTTGGAAAAATTGATACATCTTATGTTACAGATATTACTAAAATCGAAGCTTCAACTTCAACTACAAAACAATCTGATTTAGTAAATCGTGAAGTTGCTTTACAGGAAAAATTAGCTCAAAAAGTTGCTGAAAACGAAAAACAAATTCAAAAATCATCAACTCCAGCTTTATTAGCTGAAAATAAAGTTTTAACAAGTCAAATTGCTGAAAGTAAAACTAGACAGGCTAATTATGCTAATGTAAATGCTGTTGCATCATCAAAAACGGAAGCTACAAAATCTTCTTCTTCAGCAATGGATTTGAGACAAAGTATTTTAGGAGATAATGCTTCAGAAGTTGACAAAACATATACGACTTTAGTTGAATTAAAACGTCAAGATGAAGTTTTAGAAAAATACGAACAATCTATCCAAACAAGATTAACAGATGTTAATTTAGAATTAGAGAAAAATTCTCAAAACACAAGTTTCCAAGAGAAAAAATCGATTCTTGAAGAAGAATTAAAAATCGTTCAAAACAAACGAAGAGGAGGTCGTATTTCAATTGGTGAGTTTGAGAGTGTAGCTGTAGCGAAAACTCCAGAGCAGAAACAATTAGAAACGTTGGCAGCTGAAAACACTGCTTTAAATGAACAATTATCAGCTTCTAATTTAGATAAGAAACAAAAAGCTGAATTAGAGAAAAAAATAGCATCGAATAATTTAGAACAAGCAAAAGTTGAGAATACAATTGTGACAAATGAGTTAGCTCAACAAAAAACTGAAAATGAACAAAAAACGGCTCAATTAACTCAAATTTCTTCCGGTTCTAATCAAGTCGTTATAGCGCAATCAAAAAATAAGCGATTGTCAGCTGAAGCTCAATCTTTGGTTAAACAGTCAGCAGAAACTAATAATATCGAAGAGAAAAATTATTTGTTGAATCAAGCTTTATCCAAAGAAGTAAAAGCAAATGAAGTTGCTCAAGATGCTCTTATTGATCATTCGATTACAACAATTGGAAATAATGAAATAAGTTCATTATATACGAAAGCAGAATTAGAAAAAAAGAAACGTAAATATTCGATAGAAATTGGTGAATTAGCAGTTGAAATTCAAAAATTAGATAAACAAATTGCAACTACAAAAACAAGCAAAGCGACTGATTTAGTTAAGTCAAGAGATGCACTAATTTCTGAAAAAAGCTTATTAGAGTCTCAAGTAGCAAGTATTGATAAACAAATAGCATCGATTAAAGAACCAGTTGCGACTTTCAATCAAAAAGCGATTGATCAACCAATTTCTTATAAAGAAGAAAGAGCAATTGCTACAACAGATGAATATAAAGCTTATACAGAAAGTGTTCAAAAAGCAATTAAAACAGAGCAAAAAATAGCAATTTTAAATACTGATCTAGTAAAACAAAGAGAAGAAACAAAACGTTTAATTCTTTCATCAGTTGATAAACCTTCTGAAGCCTCAAAAGCAGCGATTAAAGAATCAATTACATTGATTAAATCTTCAGAAAATGCGAAGTCAATTTTAGAAAATCAATTAGCGATAGAGCAGGGGGAAGCAAATGCAATTTTAGCTAAAAATCCTGAAAATGGTTTGAAAATGCAAAATTTAGCTCAAAGAGGAGTTACTCCTATTGACAAACAAATTATTATTGCAAAATTAGTTCCTTTACCTTCCTCTGGTCTTGAAATTAACACTGCAGCAAAAGCTTCAACTTCAGTTACTCCAATTCCAGTTGATGTAAAAGAACCGAGTGGATTAGTTTACCGAGTTCAAATAGGTGCATTTTCTAAACCTATACCTCAAGATTTGTTTAGTTCTTTTAATCCTGTATCTGGTGAAAAAATTGCTAATACAACTATTACTCGTTACATGGCAGGTTATTTCAATGGTGCTACAAAAGCAGTTGAAGCACAGACTCAAATCAAAGGTTTAGGTTATAAAGATGCATTCGTAATAGCCTATTGTGATGGAAAACGAATTTCATTAGCTGAAGCAAGAGACTTAGAAAAATCAAAAAGATGTATACCAAAAGGAGAAAATGAATTATTAATAGAAGTTGCAACAAATACTGCTGAATTGTTAGGTAAATCAACTTTTGATTCTCTAGCAACGAAAGAAGTGGATGAATTAGCATATCATGAAGCCATGAATGCTGTTAAAGCAACTGCGGCTGAATCTAGATTAGGATTGTTTTATACTGTTCAAATAGGGGTTTATAATTCTCCAGTTACAGCTGAACGCTTAAGTAATATTTATCCAATCGTATCAAAACGATTAACAAATGGTCAGATTCGTTATTCTTCAGGTATGTTTAAATCGGCAGAAGCTGCAAAACCGAAAAAAGAAGAAGCAATATTGAGAGGAATTGTTGATGCATTCGTAACAGCATACTACAAAGGAGAACGTATATCTTTAGTTGAAGCTAAAAAATTATTAGATGAAAATGGAGAAGTAATACTTGAACCATTAAAAGATGAAGAAATGCAAGTTTCAACTCCAGAGCAAGTAGCAAAAGAGCTAGAGAATATTAAATTAAAAGAAGTTGAATTGAAAAAAATTGAACAAGGAAAAGATTCAATTCTAAGAGCTTTGGTGAATTCAGAAGTGAAAGCCATTTCTCATCCTAAAACATATTTTGTTTCTAAGTTAAACTATTCGAAATTTCCTAAAGAAGAATTGAATCATTACAATACATTAGGAGCGTTTTATTATGATTCAAAAGACTTAAAAATCAAATCAGCAATTGTGAATTCAAGTGATGCTTTGCCAACTTTAGGGAAAAATGCAATTGAATTTGATACATTAATGGTAAAAGATATAATTTCAGATATTAGTGATATTCATGATTTATCTATTTCTGTTCGTTCAAATAAAATACCGGGGGATGTTGCTGAATGGTTATTACAATTGAATCATGAACGTTCTTTTGAAATGCAAAACAATGAATTAATGATTGTTTTAAGAAATATTCAAAGTACAGAACTAGAGGCGTTGAAAGCTAAAATTGAATCATTTGGTTTAACTGTAAAAGAGTTAAGTAAAGATTCTGGATTGTAATATTGAATTTGCAAAACTGAAACTTAATTCAGAAATTTGTATAAATAAGTAAAATATGACTCAAACAGAAACATGTGTTGAAGAATTATTAGTTGAGGAATTAATAGATCAAAAAGATTTAATCGTTTTTAATGACGATGTAAATACATTTGAACATGTGATTAATTCGTTAATTAAAGTATGTAAACATTCTGAAATTCAAGCTGAACAATGTACTTGGATAATACATTATAATGGTAAATGTCAAGTAAAAAGAGGTTCTTACGAAAGATTAGAACCATTATGTACATCTTTATTAGATAAAGGTATCTCAGCGGAAATACAATAATTTTGAATAAAAGACTTGCAGAAATAGAAAATGTGTCTATCTTTGCAAAACAATTAAGGCTTCGTAGCTCAACTGAATAGAGCACTACATTACGGCTGTAGAGGTTTTAGGTTTGAATCCTAACGAGGTCACAAAAACAAAACGAGAATGAGAGCGAGAGCGTCATTCTCGTTTTTGTTTTATATCATTCTCATTCTGTTTCTCGCTCTACTTTGAATTTAAAGTAGGTTGAATTCAAAGTATGCGAAACCTCTCATTCCATCACTCTTTCCAAAACCTTGTAAAAGATAGATTTCTCAAACTTGGAGGTTACAAGAAAGAAAGCTAGTTATTTGTTTATAAATTTACTAGCTTTTTTCTTTCCTCGCATATTCCCCAAAACTAATTTAAAGGCATAAAAAAAAATGTCCAACTGTGAAGATAAACGTTTATTATATTTTAATTTTAAGTCCAATTCCATTTTGGTCTAATAATATAACAGCTCTTTTAAAGTGAATTTGACTTTCTATAATAAATATAGAACCAGCAATGGCTAAAATACCTCCACCGATTATAAAGTTTTTCCCTCCATTAAAGTTTCCAAGTGCAATTGCACCAAAACCAGCAGTAGTAATACCGAATCCTAATGATTTGAAGCTTTAATAAATTCTTTTCCTGGTGTATTACTCATCCATTTTGGTGGAGTGTTTTGAATTTCTTTGTTTTGTGAATAGGCATTAAATGAAATAATAGTAATTAATGTTAGTAAAGTTTTTTCATAATAATTTGTTTTAATGCAAATATAAATATCTAGTATGATGAGGTGTTAATATTTCTCTTTAATAGAGTCTGGTGTTATTTCTTGGTTGTTGATATTCTCAATATTGTTTTGTTGTTTATCAATATAAGTTCTCGCTTTAATCATTTCTCCCGTTGCTTCTAAAAATAACTTACACGCTTTAATGTCCCCATTAGCAAGTTGGTAAACTATTTGCGAAACGTTTGAATGTAGTATTTGAATACTTTCTTTTTAGATTGAATAAATGAATGATTCTTTATATTTCTTTAGATGCTTTGAAATTAGATGCTTTGAAATTGTTTGACGACTTAAATTTTTGGCTCATAAAAGAATTAAATGAAATGGTTCCAGTAGACGGGAAATTATTTTATTTGCAAAAATGACACTAGACATAATATTGGTGAGATGATTGAATATGATCTGACAATGAAAAGACTTGACTTTAAAATAAAATTAAGAATGTTACAGTTTATGTTTATTAAAGGAAATAAAATGTATATGCTTCAATTTACTGTTGCATCAGAAAAAACTGATACAGACTTAAATATCGAAATGAAAAAATACCTACCGTTTTATAGACTTGTAGCAAATGCAATTATAAATGATCAATAATAATTACTTCTATTTATTAAACAAATATGAATATTTTTAATTTATTAATTCTGAATAAAAAGTATATTATTAATTTTCATTTGCAACCTTGCAAAAAATAAAAAAGAGAGAGTTATTTAATGACCTTTGAATTATTAAATAATTAAAAACAAAGGTTATGAAAAACAAAACAACACTTTACAGTTTTATAATTGATCGAAGTGGATCAATGACAGGAATGGAGCAAATGGCTGTTAATGGCTTTAATGAGCATTTAAAAACTATTAAGAATTTAAAACTTGAATTTCCACAACAAGATTTTTTATGTTCATTGACTACTTTTAATCACGATGTTAATGAAGTTGTATCTTCAAAACCAATCGATCAAATTGTTCCAATAGAATTAGGTCAATATACACCAGAAGGAACAACTGCATTATTAGATGCAATAGGAGGGAATATTCATGAAGTAAAAGAAAAGTATCAAATACAGTTTGAAAATGATGAAATGTCAGTTGTATATGTGATAATTACAGATGGGTATGAAAATGCATCTCGTTTTTTTTCGTATCATGATATTGCTCGAAAAATTTCAGAATTAGAAGAAACTAAAAAATGGACTTTCACTTTTTTAGGTGCCGATTTTGATGCTTTTCAAACTTCGAAAATGTTAAATATCAAAAAGGAGAATGTGATGAATTTTGAGAAATCTTCATATAATTTAATGTCAGAGGAGATAAATCTAAACATGCGCTCATATTCAGAGGATAAAGAACATGGAATTATTAAATCAAGATTTTTTGAAAAAAGAAAAGATTTTTAATAACTTACACCTTTTAGTATTTCTATGAAGATCCATTTAATAAGAACATCTGATTTTTCAGATTTCCATTTCGAAGATGTTTACAATTTATTATCAGCTTATCCTGGTGCAATTCAGTTTATTCAAGGTGGAGTTGTTGAATTGCCTTTACCTTCAGGAGAAAAGGTATTTCCATCTTCTGAAGAATTCGAAGTACAAGAAAAAGTTTCCATAGTTCAAGAAAGTATTTCTCAGAGAAGTTTTTTCATGGACAGAAAGCAAGAATATATAAAACCTGTGTTTCCTTATAAAAAAAGTTTTTTTGAATGGGATATTTTTTTTGATGTAATTAAGCAATATAGAACTGAAAATGAAATTGCTGAACATGATTTAATTTTCCTGTTATCAAATCAATATAACAAGAATAATTGGTTTGCTTTTATTGATGATTCTCTCAAAAATGTTTTCATACATACAGATGATTGGCCTTGGTTTTTTGGCTTGAATACAGATATTCGTTTTCCTATTTCATACGAGATAACTGCGTGGATATTGAGATCTTTGTTGTTTCGTAATCAGAATGAAATTATTGATAGTTTTCATAATCCTTCTTTAGGCTGTGTTAATGATTTTTGTCTAAATAAAAAGGAAATAACACTTAAAATGAGAACGGCTGATGTTTGTGAAGAGTGTATGCAATTAATAGCTCATCGTGATCTACCACCACATTATCTTAATCAGCTTTTCAGTATAATCGATGGTATACGTTCTAATTTGATGTTTAGAAAGCGGGTAGGGGTTGTATTTAAGGATAGTAGAATAAAACCTGATTTAGATTCAAAAAAAATATATTTTATTGATTTTGGAAATCTAGCTGTTCGATTAAATCCTAAGGAAATTTCATTGTATTTGCTATTTTTAAAATTTCCCGATGGAATAGCATTAAATTCCCTTTCCGATTATCAAAAAGAGTTATTTTATTATTACCATCAAGTAAGTGGAAGAGCAAGTTTATCAGAAATGCAAAACACAATTAGTTTGTTATCAAATTATCTCGAAGGTGAGTTGAATACGACTATCTCAAGAATTAAAAATAAGTTTAAATTAGAATTAGGTGAGGAGATGGCTAAAAATTATTTCATTCAATTATTGCCAAACGGTGTTCATGGAATACCATTGAATAGGGAATTGTTGATTGTTGGAAATTAGATTTTAGACGTTTTGTTTAAATGATTTATAAATTTAATTTATAGCGAATTAATTGTGATTTTAAAATAAATTATGGACGATAGAACTTTAGTATAACTATCTTGTTTTTCTTGTTTATTTCGTGATTTATTTTATTTTTGTAATATAAATTAATTGCTTAACTTTTTACTAACTATTTAGATGAAATTTAATGTTTTAAGGCACATTTATTAAAACTTTTATTCATTATTTTATTGTATTTTAATTTA
>CALPUT020000130.1 GCA_943326825.2 Chryseobacterium gleum
ATGGGTAGCGATTCATTATGGAGCAAATTGGACACAAAACGACTTAGCTTTAAGATATGGTTTTTTAAATCATGTTGGAGTCTTAGGAGGGTACAAAACAAGTAAAAATTTATTTTTAGGCGTGGATGCTAATTACATTTTTGGAAATGATGTAAGAACTAAAGGACTTTTCGATAATCTTGTTGATTCATTCGGGAATATTACAGATATGAATGGCGACATTGCAAAAGTTGCCGTTTATGCTCGTGGAATAAATGTTAATCTTGCAATCGGTAAAGTATTCCCTATTCTAAGTCCAAACGCTAATTCTGGAATTTTTATTCATGGTGGAGTTGGATTTTTAGGACATAAAACTAGAGTAGAAACGCAAGATCAAGTTGTCCCTTCAATAGAATTGAAATATAAAAAAGGATACGATCGTTTGTCAATGGGACCAAACTTACATGAATTTGTAGGTTATGCTTTAATGGCAAATAGAGGTTTAATTAATTTTTACGGTGGATTTTATGCTCAGCAAGGATTTACGAAAAATATGAGAACAGTATTTTTTGACCAACCTGAAATTACTGTATCAAAAAAAACGATGATAGATTTACAATTTGGTTTTAAAATTGGTTGGTTTATTCCTATCTACAAAAGATTACCAAAAGAATTTTATTTCGATTAATATGCATTTTCTATACAATTTAGGAATAAGATTCTACTCTATTTTTATTTTCATTGCCTCTTTTTTTAATCCAAAAGCAAAAGAATGGATTGATGGAAGAAGGGATTTTTTTAAGAAGTTACCCGAATTAAAAAACGATAATATTTATTGGTTTCATTGTGCTTCTTTAGGTGAATTTGACCAAGCGTTACCAGTAATTAATTTATTAAAAGAAAAAGATTCAAGTATTTTTATTTTAGTTACTTTTTTTTCACCTTCAGGATATTTACATTTTCACAAACGTAAACACCAAGCTGATTTCGTTTGTTATTTACCTACTGACACGCCGAAAAACGCTGAGAAATTTATCGCTTATTTTAAACCGAAAAAAGTCTTTTTTGTTAAATATGAATTTTGGGCAAATTATATTTTTGAAGCAAAAAAAAATAAAGCTCAACTTTTTTCATTGAGTTCAATTTTCAGAGAAAAACAACACTTTTTCAAGCCTCAAGGCGGATTTTTTAGAAAAATTTTGCTCCAATTTGATTTCTTTTTTGTTCAAGATGATTATTCCAAAAAATTACTTCACTCAATTGGTATAGATCAATCTATCGTTTCAGGTGATACTCGTTATGACCGAGTGATTGAAAACAAAAAACAGCTTGAACCAAATGATATTTTAGATGAATTTTTAAACGGTGAGAAGGCTATTATCTTAGGTAGTTCTTGGCCGGAAGATGAACAAATTATTTTACCGTTCATCAATTCTGATCTAATTAATCAAAAGGTAATTATAGCACCGCATGATATTAATGAAAAACATCTTAACGCAATTTCAAATGAACTTACTGTTAAACATATTAGATTTACATCTTTATTAAAGGGAACTAAAATAACAAATGAAAAGGTGATCATTATTGATACGATTGGTCATCTAACCAATGCCTACAATTATGGAAACATTGCCTATGTGGGTGGTGGCTTTTCAGGAAGTCTTCACAATGTTTTAGAGCCAACTGTTTTTGGATTGCCGGTGATTTTCGGTCCTAAATTTTCAAAATTTCCAGAAGCTCAATCATTTATTAATTTTGGAAATGGTTTTAGTGTTCATGATTCAGAATCCTTTCTAAAAACATATACAGCCATATTTCAGAATTATTCAGCTATTCAAGAAAAGACATTTGAAATTATTCAACTGAACAAAGGTGCATCTTTAAAAGTTATCACTCATTTAAACGAAAACTTTTAATCTAAGTATTAGCAATGTTAATCGTAAAAGATTCTTGATTAATGTGTTTTATTCATTTTTTTCTTTATATTTGAATACTATCATTATTCATGCTGACTGAAAAAATATATAAAAAAATTGATGCTATTCTTGTGGCCGAGAGTGAAAACGATTCGATTATATATCGGTTGTATGAAAATAATATTTTCCATGTAATTGTTAAGGAAGGTGAAAAAGTTACAATGGAAATGGTAAATGAAGGTTATGCTTTTCTAGAAAATTACGGAACTGGTAAATTTTACAATATTTACGAATTCAAATCTTTTGCTGATGTTGATCCAGATGTTAGAGAATGGTCTTCGAGCGATTTGGAAGCTAAGTATTCAGTAACTGATGCAATTGTTATTAATAATATAGCTCAAAAAATATTAGCCGATTTTTACTTGAAATTTAATAAACCAAAACAACCCACAAAAATATTTACATCTTTTGATAAAGCTGTTGAATGGATTCATCAAAAAATAAAAGAAGACGTCATTTAGTCTTTTGTATCCTCAATAGAATCTAAAATAATCTGAGCTGCTTTACGAATTTCAGCTTCTGTTATAATTAAAGGTGGAGATAATCTAAAGCTGGATGGATGTGAAAGAAACCAAAAACTAATTAACCCTTTTTCTAAACAACGTTTTACTACTTTTTCAACTCTTTCAAAAGATTCCATATCAAACGCGAACATCATTCCGATTCTTCGAATCTCTTTGATTTCTTCATTTGAATTCACTAATTCTTCTAAAAGCTTTCCTAATCGTTCTAATTCACTAAAATCAATTTCTGTCTCCATTACTTCCAAACAAGCCAAAGCACTTGCACAAACTACCGGATGCCCCCCAAAAGTTGTAATGTGACCTAACATTGGATTATATGTAAATTCATACAAATTTTCTTGTGATGAAACTAATGCCCCAATAGACATTCCTCCTCCCAATGCTTTTCCTAATGTTAAAACATCTGGTACAATATCAAAATTTTGAAAAGCAAATAATTTTCCAGCTCTTCCTATTCCACATTGAATTTCATCGAAAATCAATAAAGCACCAACTTCAGTACAACGATTTCTTAATGCTGTTAAAAAATCAATAGTCGGAACACGAACACCTGCATCTCCTTGTACAGTTTCTATGATAACACCAGCTGTTTTTTCTGTGATTTGAATTAAATCTTCAATAGAATTAAAAGTCAAAAAGCGAACATCAGGCAATAATGGACGAAATGCTTGTTTTTTAACCTCATTCCCAGAAACAGACATTGAACCATGAGTAGATCCATGATATGAACCTCTGAAAGAAACCAATTCTGTTCTTCCAGTAACACGCTTCGCTAATTTTAATGCTGCTTCATTTGCTTCAGTACCTGAATTTACTGTATAAACACAATTTAATTCCTTAGGTAATAAACTTGCTAATTTTTTAGAAAAATTTAATTGAGAATCTTGAATAAATTCTCCATAAACCATTACATGCAAATAACTGTCAATTTGATTTTTAAGTGCCTCAACAACTTTTGGATGACGATGACCAATATTATTCACGGCAACACCAGCAATCATATCCATATATGCTTTTCCTGATTTGTCGTAAATATAAATACCTTCTGCTTTATCAACTTCAATCAAATATGGAGATTGATTTGTTTGGCCTTGAAATTTTAAAAAATCATCAGTAGTATTCATCTGTAAAATCTTTGTTGAAAATTATTGCTAAAAATAAAAAAGGAGCTGTCCAAAAAGATTAATTATAGTTTTGATTTAATCCATATAAGTAATTTAAGGTCATATAAGCTAATTTTCATCTAACTAAATAACAGATTGTTAATTAATATTATTTGAAACTTATATGTTCTAATAATCCCTAAAATGGTTCATTTAAAACAAAGGGCGTCCTTTTCGGATACCCTATTTAATTTCTGTGAAAAATATTATTTTTTTCTTTGAATCACTTTCAATGCAGCCTCAACAACATTTTGAGTGTCAATTCCATATTTCGTCATTAACTCCATTGGTGTTCCACTTTCTCCAAAAGAATCATTCACTCCAACATATTCTTGAGGCACTAAATCATTCTGGATTAATACTTGTGCAACTGAATCTCCTAAACCACCATTAATCATATGCTCTTCAGCTGTAACAACACATCTTGTTTTAGCAACTGATTTCAAAATCGCTTCTTTATCCAATGGTTTGATTGTATGCATATTGATCAATTCAACTGAAATACCTTGTGCTTCTAAAACTTTAGCAGCCTCAATAGACTTCCATACTAAATGACCACATGCAATAATCGTAACATCTGTTCCTTCTAAAATTGTATCTGCTTTACCAATCACAAATTTCGCATCAGGTTTCACAAAAATTGGCATAACTGGTCTACCAAAACGTAAGTAAACTGGGCTATCATAATCAGCAATTGCAATTGTAGCTTGTTTAGTTTGATTAAAATCACATGGAACAATTACCGTCATATTCGGTAACATCTTCATCATACCAATATCTTCCAATATTTGATGTGTTGCTCCATCTTCTCCTAATGTTAAACCTGCATGTGAAGCACAGATTTTTACATTTTTCTTAGAATAAGCAACTGATTGACGAATTTGGTCATAAACTCTTCCAGTAGAAAAGTTCGCAAACGTTCCTGTGTAAGGAATTTTACCTCCAATTGTCATACCTGCAGCCATACCAATCATATTCGCTTCAGCTATTCCAATTTGGAAAAAACGCTCTGGAAATTCTTTTAAGAAAGCATCCATTTTCAAAGACCCAGTAAGATCTGCACATAAAGCAACTACGTCTTTATTGATTTTCCCTACTTCCAACAGACCTTCACCAAAACCTGAACGAGTGTCTTTGTTTCCTAATACTTCAATTTCAATCATGATTCTTTATTATAAATTTATAGAAGATGTTTTATTTGATGTTACTCTAAAATCTTTTTCAATTGTGTTAGATGACGATTTCAGATTTTTTTCTCTGTATACAATTCGATAGGCACCTGGCTGTAATTGCCAATAACCTGATTTAGTTTCTTGATCTAAATTACAAACCCATTCAAATGTTCCGTCTTCTTTTACAACGAAAACTTGACCAACAATTAAGTGTGCTGTTTTGTAACTTAAATAACCTGGAGCCATAACATCAACAGAAGCTGTGCTACTTTGAGTCACATCAACGTCGACATATGTTCTTGGTAATGTTAAAATTTCTAATTTATATTTCCCAACAATGTATTTATCGGTCGTATTTATTTGCTGAACATTAATTGTTGAAGTTGATCCTGATTGCATCACTCTCGTTTCAACATGATATGGCTTCGATGCATTCAAAAAACGAACTTTAATATAACCTTGAGGTGCATCAACAACAATCGTATTGTGAGTGTTTTTTAAAATCGTGATACTTTTTTTCTCGATTTTAGGTAATGTATTCACAATCAAATCATATTTATACTTTGGATCCATCACTAAAGTATCTGGATTTCCGTATTGATTTATCGTATGCTCAAAAGTATATAACAACCTTTTAGTTCCAGCTTCATATAAAAACATTGTGACATCTGTTTCCTTAGGATTTTTTGAAATGTCATTTAAATTGATCTGAACCGTCGTATTTAATAATGCTTTTGAAATGACAGATTTCAAAACCGTTTTAAAAGCTCCTTTTGTTTCTGCGTCTGAATAAGCACCAATACAATTAAACTTTTCAAGGTATGATAAATCCAATCCTAAACCAATCACAAAAGGTGTAATTTTAACTCCTTTGTCTTTCAATTTTTGAGCTATTATACAAGGATCATTGTCACACGCTTCAAGTCCGTCGGTAATTAAAATGATAATATTACGAGTCGTTGCATCTGGAAAATCTCCTGCTGCTGCTTCCAACGAACGTGCAATTGGAGTCGTTCCTTTCGCGACAATTGATAAAATTCTATTTTTTACCCTAGTATAATTATCTTCTCCAAAAGGAACTTCTAATTTTGTATCATTACAATCTTGAAAAGTCGCTGTAATTGCAGATTGGTGCCCGTAAACGCGAAGTGCAATCTCCAAATTAGGTGTGCCAGTTAAACTATCAACTGCTTGAGCTAATAATTCTTTTGCCGCTTGGATTCTTGTTTGAGTTTCATCCCATTTTGAATTCATACTATTTGAAGCATCCAAAATGAAAAGGATGCGTGTTTTTTCTTGTCCAAAAAGAATTGAACTAAAAAAGATAAAAAGTATGAAAATGAAATTCTTCAAATTAATAATCGCCTAATGTTTCTTCTAACTGGTTTAAAGCAATTTCTAATTGTTCAGCATTTGGAGCAACCCCATGCCATTTATGAGAACCTACCATAAAGTCAACTCCTTGACCCATTTCTGTTTTCATAATGATCATAATTGGTTTACCATTTCCTGTCATTGATTTTGCTTTTGCTAACGTTGATTTCAATTCATCTATATTATGTCCATCAACTGAAAGTACTTCCCAACCAAAAGCTTGCCACTTTTGAGAAAGATTCCCTAAAGACAAAACATCTTCAACATCTCCATCAATTTGACGACCATTGTAATCAATTGTAGAAATGATATTATCTACTTTATTTGCGCTTGCATACATTGCAGCTTCCCAAATTTGACCTTCTTGTAATTCACCATCACCATGTAAAGTGTAAACGATTGATTTATCACCGTTTAATTTTTTTGTTTGACAAGTTCCAAGTGCATTTGATAAACCTTGACCTAATGAACCTGAAGCCATTCTGATTCCTGGTAATTTTTTGTCTGTAGAAGGGTGTCCTTGTAAACGTGCAGACATTTTTCTAAACGTTCCTAATTCAGCAGCTGGAAAATATCCTGCTCTTGCCAAAACACTATACCAAACTGGAGAAATATGACCATTTGATAAATAGAAAACATCTTCACCAATTGCATCCATTGAAAAATTTGAAGCATTGTGATTCATTGCATCAAAATACAAAACAGTTAAAAAATCTGTACATCCTAATGATCCTCCTGGGTGACCTGAATTTACGGCTGAAACCATTCTTACAATATCTCTTCTTACTTGTGATGCAATTCTTTTTAAATCTAATGTTTCCATTTTTTATCGTTTTCTAC
>CALPUT020000131.1 GCA_943326825.2 Chryseobacterium gleum
AATAAAGAATTCTGGTCTGAAAATGGAGGAAAAATGTTTGGGGTTTTAGTCGTCGAAAATGAAAAAAATGAAATTGGTTATTTGTCAGCTTTTTCAGGTAGATTGTTTGGTGAAAATATTCTTTCTTTTTTCGTGCCTCCAATTTATGATATTTTAGATGAAAATTGTTTTTATCACAAAGGTGAAGAAGCATTAAATCAATTGACAAAACAAATTATAGAATTAGAAAATTCGGAAGAATTAACAAATCTAATAGCTTTTTATCAAAAAGAATCTGAATGTTCAGAACAAGAAATATCGAATTATAAATTAAAGCTAAAAGCCTCTAAAAAAAGAAGAGATGAATTGAGATCTTCCGGATCTTTTGATGAAGTTCAATTGATTAAAGAAAGTCAGCGAGAGAGATACCAATTGAAAGAATTGTCGAATCAATGGAAAAAAAAACTTTCCGATATAAAAGTTCAACTAGATGAATATCAAGAACAAATTTCAACATTAAAAAATCAACGAAGAATTCTTTCAGCTGAATTACAAGAAAAATTGTTTCAAGAATATAGAATTCTGAATTCAAAAAACACTTATAAAGATTTAATAGAGCTGTTTTCAAATAAAACAGACGGAATTCCTCCTTCAGGAGCTGGAGATTGCGCAGCGCCTAAATTATTGCAATTTGCTTTTCAAAATAATTTGAAGCCTGTTTCTATGGCTGAGTTTTGGTGGGGCGCTTCACCTAAATCTGAAGTTAGAGTCCATGAAAATTATTATCCAGCTTGTAAAAGCAAATGTGAACCGATTTTGAATTTTATGTTAGAAGGAATCGAAATGGAAGAAAATCCATTGTTGAATCCAAAAAATGAAGTCACTGAATTAGAAATTATCTATGAAGATGATTTTTTGCTTGTAGTGAATAAACCAGCGAATTTTCTGTCAGTTCCAGGTAAATCAAAGTTAAAATCTGTTTACGACATTATAAAAGCCAATTATCCGTTAGCTGATGGTCCATTGATTGTTCATCGTTTGGATATGGCAACTTCTGGTTTGTTGTTAGTTTCAAAAACATTAGCCATCTATCATGATTTACAAAGTCAATTTATAAAAAGAACAATTCAAAAAAGGTACGTCGCATTGTTGAATGGTAAAATCGAACAAAACGAAGGAGTTATTGATTTACCAATCCGACCAGACATTGAAGATCGTCCAAGACAATTGGTTTGTTTTGAGAATGGTAAAAAAGCTACAACAAAATTTGAAGTGATTGAGCTAAAAGAAAACAAAACGCTCATCTACTTTTATCCAATAACAGGCCGAACACATCAATTGCGTGTTCATTCTGCGCATCAATTAGGTTTGAATGCTCCAATAGTTGGTGATGAATTGTATGGTTCATCTTCATCAAGATTGCATTTACATGCCGAAAGTTTAGAATTCGAACATCCCATTTCCAAAAAAAGAATCAAACTAAAATCAGAAGTTCGATTCGAGTGAATATTTATTTTAAGCGCCATTTCATCTCTTAAAGCTTAAATTTCCTACATTTGTAGTAATTGGAAACTCCAACAAATAAAAGATTAATGAAGATTTTTAATAGTTTAGAAGAACTAGGTCATTTAACAAATCCAGTTGTTACAATTGGATCGTTTGACGGAGTTCACCTAGGTCATCAAAAAATATTAAAAAAATTAAGAGAAGAAGCGGATAAAATTAATGGTGAAACAGTTTTATTTACCTTTAAAGTTCATCCGAAGATGGTTTTATTTCCAGATTCTCATGGTATAAAATTAATTCAAGATCAAAAAGAAAAGAATATAAAACTTTCTGAATATCAATTAGATAATTTAATATTATTTCCGTTTACAAAAGAGTTTTCTAATTTAACTGCATATCAATTTGTCAAAGATATTTTAGTTGATAAAATTGGGGTAAAGAAGATTGTAATTGGCTACGATCATCAATTTGGAAATAATAGAGAAGGGAATATTGACTTTTTGAAATCAGTTTCAAAAGAGTTTGGTTTCGATGTTATTGAAATTTCAGCTGAAGAAATTGATGAAGTAAACATTAGTTCCACCAAAATTAGAAAAGCAATATTAGCTGGTGATATAAAAACAGCTAATTCGTATTTGAATGACACCTATGGTTTGTCAGGAATAGTTGTTAAAGGACAGCAATTAGGTCGTAAAATAGGTTTTCCAACGGCCAATATCAATGTTGAATTTCAAGATAAATTAATTCCTGGAAATGGCGTGTATTTTGTAGAGGTGACAGTAGAGGGTAAATTGTTACACGGCATGCTAAATATTGGTGTTAGACCGACAATTGATACAAATTTAACGAGAACGATTGAAGTAAATATATTCGATTTTGATCAAGAAATTTATGGTCAAGAGATAAAAATAGAGTTTATTTCGAAAGTAAGAGAAGAACAAAAATTTGGGTCCTTAGATAAATTAATTCAACAACTGAAAGAAGATGAAGATTATTGCCGTTCTATTATTAGTGTTCGTAATTAATTGCTTTTTTGCCCAAGAAAATTACAAAATTTATAGTTGGGAAAATGCTCAGAAATTAGGTAAAGACACTGTTTATGGTATCACTTTTTCTAAAACAAAATTCGATTCAATACCATCAGATTTAATGAATTATATAAATTTAAGATATTTAGATTTAAGTAAACACAAGCTTACATCACTACCTCATAATTTTTCTAATCTTAGTAAACTTGAGGTGTTAAATTTAGAGAAAAACGATTTTGATTTATTTCCATTACAAATTTGCTCTTTAAAAAATCTAGATACACTACTCATTAATCGAAATGATTTTAGTTCTTTTCCTAATCAAATTTCACAATTACAAAATTTAGAATACTTAGATGTTTGGGCAACACCAATAATGTCTTTTCCTCTAGCTTTTGATGAATTGAAATCACTAAAAAAAGTCGATGCAAGGGGAATAACACATGGGAAAAATTTTCAAGAAGGAATAAGAGATCGTATGCCTTGGGTGCATTTTATTTTTGATTTACCTTGTAACTGCGCTGATTAAAAGCACAATCAACTAATTACCACAGAATGATATCAAAAATCAAGTACATTTTCTTTCTAGTTGTATTAATAACATTCTCTTTTTCAGCGAGTAATCGGATTGGAAAACAAAAAGGAGATGCTGAAATTTTGATTGATGTTTTAAAGTCAAAAGAAGGAATCCTTGATTTAAATACTTCTTCAGATTCGTTAGAATATTATTTTAACTTTTTAAATCAGCAATTAACAACGAAGAAAACCTATTTAGAATTGTATAAATTATTTAGCTCTACTATTTCAAAATTACAATGTGGTCATACTCAATTATTTCCTTCAAAAAATGCATTTCGAGAATGGGTATATCAGCGAAAATCTTTACCATTTGATTACGTCTTAGTTGGTAAAAAATTATTTGTAAATGAGTTAGTTAAAGAAGATGAAAAAATTGTAAATATTGGTATTGCAAAGGAACTGATAAAGACTATACCGAAGAATTCAGAAATCATTTCAATTGATCATTTGACTGTTCCTCAAATGATGAATAAGATAGGTGAATATATTTCTTCAGATGAGAATGGAATTGATTTTAAATATTTTCAATCAGCTCAATTATTCGAATTTTATAGAAATATAGCGACTGAGGGTAAAGATTCGATTCAGGTTATTTATTCAGAAAAGAAAGACACCACAGTTTTATATTTTAAAACAGGTATCCCGCCTGTTAAAACAATAAATAAACGTTTAAAAGCTTACTTTGAATTACAGCGTAAAAATCAAAAAGATATAGGTAAATTTTCTATAATTAAAAACAAATATGCTTGTTTCAAATTTGTTTCTTTTGCAGAATGTAGAGGCAATAAATATGAGAAATTTCTAAAAAAATCTTTTGAGGAAATTAAAAAGAAGGAAATTGAAAAATTAATAGTCGATGTTCGTGGAAATAATGGAGGACAAATGCAGTTTTCTTTCTTGAGATATATTGTAGGTCCAAATGTTTATCTTGGAAAATATCAAGTTAATAAACCTTTTGAACGATTTAAAAATCAACATATTTCAAAATTTAATGAAGACTATAGAAATCACAAAAAATTAAGTAGAAAACAGAAAAAGTATAAACGAAAAGAAGATGATTTTGAAGGTCAGATAAAGACTTCTTTGATAGAAGATGATTTAATTTTTAAAGGAAAAATTATTGTTATTACTGATGCAGGTACATTTTCTGCGGCTTCAATTTTAGCTTGTCACTTAAAAACGTTAGCAAAAGCAAAATTGGTTGGTCAAACTGCAGGTGGAAGTTTTTATTGTGGAAATGCAGGAACATTACATGTAACTTTACCTTATACTAATTTCAAAATGACGGTAAATCCGAACACCTTTTATTCTCAACTTGAACGAGTTGAAAATTCACAATTGATAAAAATTCCGGATTTAATTCTTCACCCAGTTACGCCAAAAATGAATAAGAAAGATGATTGGTTCATAAATAAAGCGTGCAAAGCGTTTTAATTATTTTTTTCTAACAATCATTAAACCATCTCGAATTGGTAACAATATATTTTCAACTCTTGGGTCATTATGTAATTGAGCGTTAAAATCTTTTAGGATTTTTGTATCTAGATCTGATTTTTCATATTCATTCACAACTTTTCCAGACCAAAGTACATTATCTGAAATGATATAGCCTCCTTTTCGTACTTTGTCAAAAACAAGATCGTAATAAGCTGCGTAATTTCGTTTATCCGCATCGATAAATACAATATCAAATTCTTCGTTTAAGTTGGGAATCACGTCCATTCCATTTCCGATGATTTGTTGAATTTGATTTTTGAAAGGCGATTTTTGTATGTATTTATCGACCATTTCTTCCAATTCAGGATTGACATCTACTGTGATTAAACGGCCATTTTCTGTTAATCCTTCTGCCAAGCAAAGAGCCGAATAACCAGTATACGTTCCTAATTCAAGAATTCGATTTGGTTGAATCATTTTTGAAAGCATACTTAAAACTCTTCCTTGGTAATGTCCACTCAACATTCTAGGATTTAAAACTTTAACGTTTGTTTCTCGATTTAATTCTTTGAGTAAATCTGATTCGATATCTGTGTGATCACATACGTAATCATCCAATTCTTGAGAAATGAATTCCATGTTCTTAATTAATGAAGAACAAAGGTACTAAATGAAAATTGAAAGATGTTATTTCGTTCTCAATTTGGCTAACAACTTGATTTTTTTCAAATCAGGAATAGAATTTTCTTTGATTCCTTGTTCAATCGAGCAAGTAACTAAATGTTCGCCTTCAGTTCCAATCATTAAATTCGTTTTTCCTTCCTTTAATAATTCGATTGCAAACGACCCCATTCTAGTAGCTATAATTCGGTCTAAAGCGGAAGGACTTCCTCCTCGTTGGATGTGACCAAGTACAGAACAACGTAAGTCGTAATCGGGCAGGAAAGGTTTAACTTTTACCATTAATTCCAACGCACCACCCCATTCGTCTCCTTCAGCAACCATGATGATTGAACCTCTTCGCCCCTTGTTTTGAGCTTTAATATCACGAACTAATTTTTCTATGTCCATGTGTTTTTCAGGAATCAACACATTCTCAGCTCCAGAAGAAATAGCAGAATTTAAGGCAATAAAACCGGCATCTCTTCCCATTACTTCGATGAAAAATATGCGGTGATGACTTGCTGCCGTATCTCTGATTTTATCAACTGCTTCTGTAACCGTGTTTAATGCTGTATCATATCCGATTGTATGATCCGTTCCATAAATATCATTATCAATCGTTCCAGGGATACCGATGATTGGAATATTCATTTCCTGTCCTAGATGATAAGCTCCGGTAAAAGATCCATCGCCACCAATGACAACTAATCCATCAATGTTTTCAGATTTTAAGTAATCAATTGCTTTTAATCGTCCTTCCAATTCCATGAATTCTTTGCAACGAGCCGTTCCTAAGATTGTTCCACCACGATGTATGATATTATCAACATCAGTGTATTCCATTTCATAACCTTTACGATCAATCATTCCCTGAAATCCATCATAGATTCCAAAAGGCACGATAGAGTAGTGCAGACATGTTTTTACAACTGCTCGAATACAAGCGTTCATACCTGGTGAATCTCCTCCTGATGTGATTAATGCAATTTTTTTCATGTTGCTTTGATTGAGCGAATTCTGATTACTTTACTAAATGTACATTTAAAAATTGAAAAATTCAAGATTAACTTTTTGATTTCAGAATCTTTTTGCAAAAATTTCTTTTCTTTTTATGGAATATGTAGATTCGTTGCATCTAATGAATAGAATGTTTCAATTTAGACTTAAAAAATATCGTCAATGTTCAGATGAAGAACTGATTTTACTTTTCAAAGAGAAGCAAGATTCAGCGTTTATAGGAATTTTATACGAGCGTTACAGTCATTTGGTAATGGGGGTTGCATTGAAATATTTGAAGAATGTAGAAGAATCTCAAGACATCACTTCTAAAATTTTTGAAGAGCTTCCCTCAAAATTAGCGAAACATTCAGTTGACTTTTTTAAATCATGGTTGTATCGAGTGACGATGAATGAAGCGTTTCAAGTTTTACGTAAAAAAGGAGTTGAAATTTCTACGGATCAATTTCCAATGTTAGAAACGGACACTACGAATCAAGAGGAAATTCAATTAAAAGAAAAACAATTGGAAGCATTGGAAAAAGCAATAGAGGAATTGAAACCAGAACAGAAAAAATGCATTCAATTGTTTTATTTACAGGAGAAATCTTATGTTGAAATTGCGCAAGAATTGAATTTAGAATTGATGAAAGTGAAAAGTTACATTCAGAATGGTAAGCGAAATATTAAGCTTCAATTAGAAGAATTAAAGGAATTCAAAAATGAAAG
>CALPUT020000132.1 GCA_943326825.2 Chryseobacterium gleum
ACTTTTGATATAAATCTTAATAGCTTGGTCTAAAATTAAAATGAGGGCAATAATAGCCCCCACAATAAATATGTTTTTTTTCAAAGACGAATTCACGTTAATCTTTTTGAATGTTTTTTGCTTCGATACTCATTGTTGCATGAGGAACTAACTTTAATCTTTCTTTTGGGATTAATTTTCCCGTTACTCTACAAATACCATATGTTTTATTTTCAATACGTGTCAACGCATGTTGTAAACTTTGTACAAATTTTTCCTGACGGGCACTTAATTGAGCAACTTCTTCTCGTGATAACGTTTGAGACCCATCTTCCATCATGTTAAATGTTCTACCAGTATCATCAGTTCCATGATTATCACTATTTGACAAAGAAGCTCGAAGTAATTCGTAGTCTTCATTTGCTTCTTGTAATTTACGTTGAATTAAATCTTTAAACTCTTGAAGTTCTGAATCTGAGTAACGTGTTTTTTCTTGAGACATCTGATTATGTTTTAATATTTTGAAATTGCATTTTTTAATGAAAGCAAATATAAACTAAAATTAGAAATTTCGATATAGAAGTTTTCCACTAAGAGAGGTTTTTGTTTATAAAATTTAATTTAATTAAAATTCAGTAAAAAAAATCATGATTTAAACACTTAAATGTCCTTAATTCATGGAATAGCTTATAATTTGTACAAAGAAAAAATGTAACTTTGTTTTATGATTAAGTTATTCTTAGGGAATCGTTCGGTTGTATTGTTTTTATTGCCTTTTGTTATTGCAATATATGTGATATTGAATTTTTCTTCTAATTATTTCACCTATTCAACAGTTTCAAATTTCGGATTTTGGGGGAGTCAAAAAATGCCTTTTTCAATTTTGACAAGCCAAATAGTCGCTAGTTTTTTCGTTCTTTTTAATGCTTTAGGTATAAATGCAATTTTTAACTGGAATGAGTTTTTTGGAAGAAATAGTTTTATGCCTTCATTACTCTACATCATATTGATGAGTTTTTATCAATCATTTTATGAAATAGATGGATTATTGATAGCACATAGTTGTATAATTACTACACTTTTTCAATTGTTTAAATTGAGACAAAATGAAGAAGGACGAAAATTAGTTTTTAATTCTGCATTTCTAATTGGGGCTGGGGCGACTTTTCATCCCCCACTTTTATTCATAATGCCATTTGTTTTGTTTATGATTTGGACTATTCGTCCTTTAGTAGTTCGTGAACTAGTATTAACTCTTTTGGGTTTTGGCTTACCAATTTTATATGCATTGCTCTTTTTATTGTATACGAAAACAAAAATTAATTTTCAATTATTAGAAATTCACGAGAATTATAATAGACATCAATTTGACTTTTTAGTTTCATCAACAATTTTCATTTTTTCCTTTTTTTTGAGTGTTATAAGTATTCAAGCAAATATTAAAAAAAGTTCTATTCGTTTAAAAAAGTTAGTTCAAATTCTTTGGTGGTTAATTTTTATATCAATTTCATTAGGTTTGATGGATTATCTTTTTTTTAATCAGATTGAGCGATTCAGCTTATTAATGATTCCTTTGTCTTTTTTATTAACATTCTCGTTTACCCATAAAACGTTGTTTTACGTTGCGAATGGGCTTTTTTATAGTACCTTGATTTATTCTTTTGTTAAATTTTTCTTGTAAAATCAACGATTCTCTTTCGGATAATTGACTAATTTTGCAGAAATATTTATATGAAGTAAACTTTGCAGAAATGATGAGTTTATAGAATAAAGATTAAAGAGTTGAAGTTTAATGATATATGTTGATTTATAACATTTATAAAAATAAATAAATATGAAATTTGGAGTAGTTACTTTTCCTGGTTCAAACTGTGATGAAGACATGGTTTATGTATTACAAGACATTTTAGGTCAAAAAGTTGAGCAATTATGGCACAAAGATACTGACTTGAAAGGTGTAGATTTTGTAGTACTTCCTGGTGGATTTTCGTATGGTGATTATTTAAGATCTGGAGCTATTGCGAAACTTTCTCCAATTATGGGTGAAGTAATTAAGCATGCAAACAAAGGAGGTTATGTAATGGGGATTTGTAATGGGTTTCAAATATTAACAGAATCTGGTTTGTTAGAAGGTGCATTATTACATAACAATCATCAAAAATTTATATGTAGAAATGTTCATATTAAGCCAGCTTCAAAAGATTCAGCTATTACTAAAGGATTAGAGTTAGAAAAAGCCTATAAAATTCCGATCGCTCATGGTGAAGGAAGATTTTATGCTTCAGAAGATTCTTTAAAAAGTATTTTAGACAATGAACAAGTTATTTTTAACTATTGTTCAGAAGATGGAAAACTGGCAGATGAATTCAATCCAAATGGTTCACTATTAAATATAGCTGGAATTTCAAATAAAAATAAAAATGTGTTTGGAATGATGCCTCACCCTGAAAGAGCTGCTGATCAATTGTTAGCGAATGAAGATGGTAAAGCTATTTTTGAATCATTATTGAAATATTGTTAAATTAATTTTCCTTAATTAGGAAATAAATAAATAAAAATGAAGGTATTACTTCTTGGGTCTGGTGGTAGAGAGCATGCTTTTGCATGGAAAATTGCTCAAAGTTCAATGTTAGATGAATTGTATATTGCACCAGGAAATGCTGGAACACGCAATCATGGTACAAATGTAGATATTGATACTAATGATTTTAATGCAATTAAAACATTTGTGCTTGATCACGGAATTAATATGGTTGTTGTTGGGCCTGAAGATTTATTGGTAAATGGAATTAGCGATTTTTTCTCAGCTGACACTGAATTAAAAAATGTTCCAGTTATTGGACCAAATCAACATGCAGCACAATTAGAAGGAAGTAAAGATTTTGCGAAGAAATTTATGTTTAAACATAATATTCCAACAGCAAAATATGCCACATTTACAAAAGATACCTTAAATGAAGGTTATGCGTTTTTAGAAACGATGAAACCACCATATGTATTGAAAGCAGATGGTTTAGCTGCTGGTAAAGGTGTATTAATATTAAATACATTAAAAGAAGCTAATGCTGAATTAAAAAGTATGTTAGCTGACGCCAAATTTGGCGATGCTAGTTCAAGGGTTGTTATTGAACAATTTTTAAAAGGAATTGAACTTTCAATGTTTGTTATTACGGATGGTGAGTCTTACAAGATTTTACCTGAAGCAAAAGATTACAAACGAATAGGAGAAGGAGATAATGGTTTGAATACAGGAGGAATGGGAGCCATTTCGCCAGTTCCATTTGCGGATGCAAAATTCAAAGAAAAGGTTAAAAATCAAATTATCATCCCTACTATTAAAGGATTTAAAGCAGACGGAATCGTATATAAAGGATTCGTTTTCTTTGGTTTAATAAATGTAAAAGGTGAGCCATATGTAATTGAATACAATTGTAGAATGGGTGATCCTGAAACAGAGGTTGTAATTCCTCGATTGAAATCTGATTTATTGGATTTATTTGAAGGAGTTGCTTCTCAAACATTATCTGAAAGAGATGTTCAATTCGATGAAAGAAGTGCTTGTACTGTAATGATGGTTTCTGGAGGTTATCCAGAAGAATTTGAAAAAGGAAAACAAATTTTCGGTTTAAATGCTGTTACAGATAGTATTGTTTTTCACGCAGGAACAAAGTCTGATGGTCCTGCAGTGATTTCTGCAGGAGGTCGTGTTTTAACGATTACTTCTTATGGGAAGAATATTGAATTTGCTTTAGCAAAATCGTACAGTTCAGCAGAAAAAATAGAATTTGAAAACGCTTATTTTAGAAAAGATATTGGTTTTGATGTAATCTAATTCAGAAAATTATACTAGATTTACTTTATTAGAAAATAATGGAATCAGAACTGATTATAATAATCGCAACGCTTGTTTTTTCAGCGTTTTTCTCTGGAATGGAAATCGCTTTTATCGCTTCAAACCGATTAAAAGTTGAAATGGACCGAACAAAAGGAACATTGTACGGGCGTATTTTAGGTATTTTCTACAAAAATGAATCACATTTTATAGCAACATTGTTACTTGGAAATAATATTTCATTAGTTATTTTTGGTATTTCTGCAGCAGCATTATTAAATCCAATAATTAGCAATTGGGGAATTACAAGTGGAGGTATGATCCTTATAATTCAAACAACCTTGTCAACACTGTTAGTTCTAAGTACAGCTGAATTTTTACCAAAAGCATTGGTTCAAATTAATCCAAATGGGTATTTAAAATTCACTTCAATTATAATGATTTCGTTGTATTGGATTTTATATTTACCAACACAAATGATTGTTTTTTTGAGTAATGGATTTTTGAAATTAGTAAAGTCTGAAGGTGATGATAATTCTCAAAAAGTATTTTCTAAAGTGGATTTAGAGCATTATGTTCAAGATATTAATGAGCGTATCAAAGAAGAACAAGAATTCGGAAATGAAATGCAAATTCTTCAAAATGCATTGGATTTTTCAAATTTAAAAACACGAGATTGCATGGTGCCTAGAATGGAAATTGTTGCAATCGAAGTAGAAGAAGAAATCGAAGATTTACAGAAATTATTCATTGAAAAAGGATTGTCAAAAATAGTGGTTTACCGTGATAGTGTAGACAATATAATTGGGTATGTTCATTCATTTGAAATGTTCAAAAAACCGCAATCTATCAAACAAATTTTATTACCAATTTCGTTTGTTCCTGAGGTAATGCCTGCGAAAGAATTAATGGAGCTTTTTTCTAAACAATCTGGAAATATTGCAATTGTTGTTGATGAATATGGAGGAACTTCGGGTGTTATAACATTAGAAGATGTTATTGAAGAAATTTTTGGTGACATTGTCGATGAGCATGATAAAGAAGATTTATTAGAACAAAAAATATCTGATTCAGAATTTATTTTTTCAGCAAGATTAGATATTGATTACATTAATGAAGCATATAATTTACAACTTCCTGATTCAGATGAATATGAAACACTAGGAGGATTAATTATTAATACAACAGAATCTATTCCTGAATCAGGAGATGAAGTAAGTCTTGAGAAATACTCTCTTATTATTGATCAAGTAAGTGATCGAAAAATCGAAGTGGTAAAAGTTATTGTTCTTTAAGGCATCAACATGATTAAAATTTCAGTTTTTATTCTTGTTATTTTCAGTTCATTTTTATCGTTTTCTCAAAAAAAACTTGTTGCCGAATTACCTCACAAATTAAAAGAAATTTCAGGACTTGCATTTTTAAACGATACTGTTTTGATTGCTCACAATGATAGTGGTAACGAAGCAGAAATTTATTTTTTAGATTTATTAGGAAATAAAATTCATACGGTAGTAATTGAAAATGCTGAAAATAAAGACTGGGAAGATATCTCAGTAGATCAAAAAGGACACATTTATATTGCAGATATTGGAAACAATAATAATATGCGAAAAGATTTGTGTGTCTATAAAGTAAATTCCAAAAATATTCTTGAAAAAGAGACAGTGAAAGCGGAGAAAATAACATTCAATTATCCTGAACAATTAGCATTTCCGCCTGAAGAGAAAGATCTTCATTTTGATTGTGAAGGAATGGCTTTTTACAAAGATTCATTGTACTTATTTACAAAATGTAGAGCAGAACCTTTTGATGGAAAAACATTTTGTTACACGATTCCAACAAAAGCAGGAACGTATAAAGCAGAGAAGCAATTTGAATATGTTTTAGGAAAAGGTGGTTGGTGGAAGGACGCGGTAACAGGTGCTGAAATTAAAAATGATAAATGTTATTTATTGACTTATGATCGATTAGTTATTTTCTCATTTAAACATAAAAAGTTAGAATATTTACAGCAAATTGGTTTAGGTAAAATTTCTCAAAAAGAAGCTATTGCAGTTAATACTATCGGACAAATTTACATCGCTGATGAACGTCATAAAGTTTTAGGTGGAGGTAATTTATATCGAGTTAAAATTCCCAAGAAATGAAATTAAAAATTCAAGATTTTGATGCAGTCATCTTTGATATGGATGGAGTTCTAATTGATTCCGAACCATTATGGAAAATTGCGATGGAAGATGTTTTTAAATCAGTTGGATGTAACCTAACTCGAAAAGATTTTCAAAAAACGGTTGGACTTAGAATAGATGAAGTGATTTCTTATTGGTATCAGCATTCTCCATGGGAAGTAGTTTCAAAAGATGAAGTAGAACGTAATATAGTGCTTCGAATGATTGAATTAATCACTGAAAATGGTTCGCCATTGACAGGTGTAATCGAAATGTTAACATTTTTGAAAGCGAATGGGTTGAAAATTGGTTTGGCAACTTCGTCTTATTCCGTTTTAATCAATACAGTTTTGGATGTGTTAGATATCCGACACTTTTTTGATTATACACATTCTGCAGAAAATGAATCTTATGGAAAGCCACATCCAGCGGTATATTTAACTGTGGCGACTTTTTTAAACGTTCAACCAACGAAATGTTTGGTAATCGAAGATTCATTAAACGGAATTATTTCTGGTAAAGCAGCTCGCATGAAAGTGGTTTGTATTCCTGAAAAAACACATTCACCAGAACCGAAATTAGCATTAGCAGATTTTCAATTCGATGATATGTTAAAAATGCTTGAAGAAATAAACTAATTGTTTTTCAAATGATAAATTATAATCCTAAAAGTTGGCTTCATTTAATCTTTGCTTTACATAAAAGTGATACTTTGCGAATGCTTTGGAAAGAGATGATTTACATCTGCTTCTTTACATTATTTATAACATTTATTGTTCTATATTACTATCCAAAAACAACTGTATTAGGTGAATTAAAAACAGTTTTTTCATTGATTGGTTTCGTAATATCCTTATTACTTGTCTTTAGAACGAATACGGCATATGATCGATGGTGGGAAGGTAGACGAAAATGGGGGGAG
>CALPUT020000133.1 GCA_943326825.2 Chryseobacterium gleum
CACATCATCTACAGATTTATTACCTGATTTTGAAACAGTTCCTGCTATTGGATGAATTTCTGCTTTTCCTTTTTTCACGATTAATTGAGCTTCAGGAGAAGAACCGAATAAACGATAACTTTCTAAATCAAAAAAGAACAAATAAGGTGATGGATTTAATCTTCTTAATTGTCTATACACTTGAAAATCATCCCCAAAAAAAGATTGCTGAAATCTATTTGAAACGACTAACTGAAAAACATCTCCTCTCAAACAAGAAGATTTTGCTTCCGTCACGACAAGAGCGAATTCATCATCCGTAAAATCTGATTTTTCACTTCCTATTGTTTCAAAAGGCAATTCAGTAAATGGTTTACGTTGAAGCAAATGAGTTATCTCCATTGCTTTCAACTCTTCTGAATCAAAACTATTCGAGATGACATAACCATTTGATGTAAAATGATCTATGACAATTATTTGCTCAAAAATAAACAAGTGAATATCAGGAATTTCTAGATCACTTTTTGCTTTTTCAATGTGTTTTTCAGTCAACAAAGCAAATTCAAATCCAAATCTTCCAAAGAAACCATTGCCTTCAATTTCAGGATTATTGAATTTAAATCGCTCTAATATTTGCTGAATTTGAGAAACTGAATCTTGATTTTGATTCAATATTTCTAATGAACGAACTCCATCAACATCAATTGAAATCTCTTGGTTTTCAACTACTATCTCAACAATTGGATTGACTCCAATAAAAGATTTACTATTGCTTCTAAACTGATATTCATTGCTTTCTAATAAGCATGTCTTGCGATAATGGTTTCTTAAAGAAAGATAAATTTCCACCGGAGTGTATACATCCGCATTAAACGGAGTAATTTTTGAATAAATCATAAAAAAATAAAAAGGAAGTGAAAAAAAAACGGCTTGTCGTGTGACAAGCCGTTTTTGAATATTTATAAAGGATTACAAATTAACGCCACTCACACCAACAGTCAGTTGAGCGCCACCAAAAATTTGTATTTGTATATTTTGTTTTCATCTGCGACAAAGATTTAGAAATTATTTTCATAAAACAAAATTTAATTTCAATTTTTTTCATTTATCTTTGTACCAACAAATTGAGACAATGAATTTTACGAAACAAAATTTTTGGTGGTGGTTTAAAACTCGCTGAGTGCGTTCGGAAAATGCTATATATAGATTTGAACCCGTTTCGTACTTTAAGTTGAAACGGGTTTTTTATTTTTAAAAAATATTAAGATGAATTTACAAGAAACAATAAAAAATACAGATCGTCCTTTTTTGATAACTGGGCCATGTAGTGCTGAAACTCCAGATCAGTTAATCGGAGTTTGTAAAGAAATTGCACAAAATGGTCATGCAAATATTTTAAGAGCTGGAATTTGGAAGCCAAGAACACGACCTGATTCTTTCGAAGGAGTTGGCGAAGAAGGATTAAAATGGTTGGTGGATGCTGGTAAAGAAACTGGACTTCCTGTTTCTACGGAGGTTGCCAATAAAATTCACGTTGAACAAGCGCTAAAAGCTGGAATTGATGTGCTTTGGATTGGTGCACGAACAACAGTCAATCCATTTGCTGTTCAAGAAATTGCAGATGCATTACAGGGAACAAAAATTCCTGTTTTAATTAAAAATCCTGTCAATCCTGATTTAGAATTATGGATCGGTGCTTTCGAGCGTTTTGAAAAAGCAGGAATCACTGATTTAGCTGCGATTCATAGAGGTTTTTCCATTTATAAACATCCCAAATATAGAAATGTACCAACTTGGGAAATAGCAATTGGATTGAGAGAACGATTACCTAATCTTCCCATTATTTGCGATCCAAGTCACATTACTGGAAATAGAAATTTATTGTTGGAAGTATCGCAAAAAGCATTGGATTTAAATTTTGATGGATTGATGATTGAAACACATCCAAATCCTGACAAAGCTTGGTCAGATGCAGCTCAACAAGTCACTCCAAATCAATTAAAATCAATCATTGATAATTTGATTTTACGTTCGAATGATATTAGTTCTTGCGATACAGATTTTCTGTCTGACATAAGGGAGAAAATTAACAATTTGGATGATCGATTGTTCGATTTATTTTCAGCTAGAATGGTTTTAAGTGAAGAAGTTGGGAAATTCAAACGTGAAAACAACATCATGATTCTTCAACAAGAACATTGGGCAAAAATAATCAATCATCGATTAGACAAATCAGATGATTACAAGCTTTCAAAAATGTTTATTCGCCAAATGATGGATGCAATGCATCAAGAATCGATCAGACATCAGACAAAAGTGATGAATTTGAAATTAGATATTAGACATTAGAAATTAGATATTTAGAAATTAGACAAATAGATTTTCCTTTCTTGAGGGATTCTAAAGGAGGAATTAAGGGAGATAAAAACAAGAAAATTCTCAATTTAATTAATTTCAAATTGAAAGATTTTAATTGTCACCCTCCTCAATCCTCCCTCAAGGGAGGAAGAAAAAAACAGAGAAAAATGAATATTACAATTAAACCAGGTAAGAGAAAAGGGATTATTCAAATTCCTGCTTCAAAAAGCGATTCACAACGTGCTATATTAGCTGCTGGATTGGCAAAAGGACAGAGTTTACTAAAAAACGTAGGCGATAGTCATGATGAATTGGCCATGCTAAAAACGATTGAATCTTTAGGAGCAACAATTGTATCAAATAAAGATAATTCATTGACAATAAAAGGAATTCAACAATTTCCTGAGAATACTGAAATAAATGTCGGTGAAAGTGGTTTAGGTTGTCGTCTAATTACTTCAGTTGCAGCTGCTAATAATGGTGAATTTTCAATTATTGGAAAAGGTTCAATTCTAAAAAGACCAATGCCTTTTTTCGAAGAAGTTTTAACTCAAATTGGAGTCGAAGTTGAATCTACAAATGGATATTTACCATTAAAAATAAAAGGTCCTGTGAAAGGTGGTACTATTTCCTTCAAAGGAAGTGATAGTTCTCAATATTTATCAGGATTGTTGATGGGGTTACCTTTAGCAAAAGAAGATACCTATGTGAATGTTCAAGAATTGAATAGTTTACCATATGTTCAAATGACTCTTCATACTTTGGAACAGTTCGGAATATTCATTCAACATCAAAATTTTGAGAATTTCATTATCGGTGGAAAACAGAAATACATTTCATGTAATTATACAATTGAAAGTGATTGGAGCTCTGCTAGTTATTGGTTAGTTGCATCTGCATTAGGAATGGATATCCAATTAACAGGATTGACATTGGCTAGTTACCAAGCTGATAAAGCACTTCTGAAAGCATTTGAAGCAGCTAATTGTTCTATTGAATTCCATGAAAAAACATTCAATATCAACGGTGAAAATCGTAAGCCATTTAAATTTGACGCAACAAATTGCCCTGATTTATTCCCTGCCTTAGTAACATTTGCAGCCTTAACAGATGGGAAATCTGAAATAAAAGGTGTAAACCGTTTAGAGCATAAAGAAAGTAATCGTGGTGTTGTTTTAAAAGAAGAATTTGAAAAATTAGGTGTAAATATCATACTAGATGGAGATATTATGCACGTTTATGGTAAAACAACAATTGAAGGTGGAAAAACAACATCTCACAATGATCATCGTATAGCAATGTGTCTAGCAATAGCTGCTTTTTTCGCGGAAGATGAAATTGAAATTGAGGAAGCTGAAGCTGTAAATAAGAGTTATCCTCATTTCTGGGAACATAATGAAATTTTGGACTTAGACAGAGCTAAATCGTAATATTTTAAATGAAGAATTTTAGATTTTTATTTTTTATTTAAAGATTAAAATCAATACATTTTACTTCTGACTATTTTCTTCTAACATTAGGCTAAAAACAAGTCATCAAATTAATGTTCTATAATATATATCTATTATATTTGTACCTATGATGACAGTGAAGGAAATAATGGCTCCGATTGAAACGGAAATGAGCGAATTTGAGATTCGTTTTCGCGATAGTATGAAGTCGAAAGTTCCTTTATTAGATAAAATCACGCATTATATTATAAAACGTAAAGGGAAACAAATCCGACCTATGTTCTTGTTTTTAACGGCAAAAATGCTTGGAAAGATTAATGAAAACACATACACAGCAGCTTCATTGGTTGAATTATTACACACTGCTTCATTGGTTCACGATGATGTGGTTGATGACGCTAATGAGCGAAGAGGTTTCTTTTCTGTAAATGCTTTATGGAAAAATAAAATTGCTGTATTAGTTGGTGACTTTATGTTATCACGTGTTTTACTTTTATCTATTGAAAAAAATAACATTCGCTTATTGGAAATTGTCGCTAGAGCAGTTCGTGAAATGAGTGAAGGAGAATTATTACAAATTGAAAAAGCGAGAAATTTAGATATTACCGAAGAAGTTTATTTTGATGTGATTCGTCAAAAAACAGCATCTTTGATAGCAACCGTTTGCGAAGCTGCTGCATCTTCCGTAGATAGAGAAGATCAAGCTGACAATATGCGTAAATTTGGAGAATTAGTTGGGTTGGCTTTTCAAATTAAAGATGATATTTTTGATTATGGTGCTTACGATAAAATAGGAAAACCTTCTGGTATAGATATTCGAGAACGCAAAATGACATTACCATTAATTCATACACTTTCAGTTTGTGACAAACCTACAAAAAAAGAATTAATAAATATTATTAAAAACTACAATGAAGACCCTAAAAAAGTCAACATTGCTGTCAATTTAGTAATCCAAAATGGTGGGATTGATTATGCATACAATCGTATGATGGAAATTAAAAATCAAGCACTAGATTTATTAGTAGTAATACCAGAAAATGATGCTAAAAAAGCATTAATTGAATTGGTTGAATTTACTGTACAAAGAGAAAATTAAAATTTTTATATGAAGAAATTTGCATACCTATTTAGTTTGCTTGTTTTTGTTGTAGCTTGTGGTGAACAGGAAAAAGAAAAACCAAAAACAGTGGAAGTTGAAAATCTAATTGAAATCAAAGATGGGATTTACAAAGAATATTATCCAGGTAAAAAAGAAATTAGAATAACTGGACCAGTTGGTGATAATAATGTCAGAGAAGGTAAATGGACTTTTTTAGCTAAAAATGGAACAGAAATGTCTATTTGCTTTTATGAAAATGGTAAAAAAAATGGCCACTCCATTGTAAAACATCCAAATGGTGCGATCAGTTATGTTGGAGAATATAGCAAAGACAAACAAATTGGTGTATGGGAATTTTACGATGAAAAAGGAAAATTAATCAACACTTCAGATTACGGGCAACCGAAAGAATAAAAATGGCAAAAATTCCCTCACATATAATTGATGAAATTATTCAGACTGCTCGAATTGAGGAAGTCATAGGGGAATTTGTGAATTTAAAAAGAGCTGGTTCAAACTTAAAAGGCTTAAGTCCTTTTACGGATGAAAAATCTCCTTCTTTCATGGTCTCACCTGCCAAACAAATTTTTAAATGTTTTTCGACAAGTAAAGGTGGAAATGTTGTCTCTTTTTTAATGGAGAAAGAACATTTTTCATACCCAGAAGCATTACGATGGCTTGCCGATAAATACAGCATTCAACTTCCTGAAGAAGCTCCAGCAACTGCAGAAGAATTAGAAGCAATATCAGAACGTGAAAGTTTACACATCATCAATGAATTTGCAAGGGAATATTTCATGAAATCGATGCATGAAACGGATGAAGGAAAAGCTATTGCCGTTTCGTACTTCGAAGAACGTGGATTTCGATTAGATATCATTAAAAAATTTCAATTAGGTTATTGCTTAAATACTGGAACTGATTTCACAAAAGCTGCTCTAGAAAAAGGATATAAATTAGAATACTTAGAAAAAGTAGGACTCGTAAAATCGAAAGAAGATCGTCAATTTGATTTTTTTAGAGGTCGAGTTATGTTCCCTATTCACAGTGTTTCTGGAAGAACGTTAGGTTTTGGTGGACGAACGTTGATCACAGATAAAAAAATAGCTAAATACTTCAACTCTCCTGAAAGTATTATCTATAACAAAAGTGAAATCTTATACGGACTTTACTTTTCAAAAGGAGATATCATTAAGTACGATAATTGTTTCTTGTGTGAAGGATATACAGATGTTATCAGTATGTATCAAGCAGGAATTCAAAATGTTGTTGCTTCTTCTGGTACTTCTTTAACTAAAGATCAAATTAAATTAATTCGCCGTTATACGCAGAACATTACAATTCTTTACGATGGTGATGCTGCTGGTATTAAAGCATCTTTCAGAGGTATCGATTTGATTCTTCAAGAAGGAATGAATGTAAAAGTTGTTTTATTTCCTGAAGGCGAAGATCCAGATTCATATTCAAAAAGTGTTAGTACTTCTGAATTAGAAAGATACATCAAGGAACACACACAAGATTTCGTATCATTCAAAACAGATATCTTATTAAAAGATGGTGGAAATGATCCGATAAAAAGAGCTGATTTAGTGCGCGAAATAGTTCATTCAGTTTCTTTGATTCCTGATCAAATTACACGTTCAATTTATACACAAGAAATTGCAAAACAGTTTGACTTAAGTGAACAAATTGTTACAAATGAATTGAATAAAAGTAGAAATACTGCTGCTGTAAAACAACTCCAAGAACAAGAACGACTTCAGGTTCAGCAACAAAGTTTTCAGACTGATCCTACTAATGACTTTCAAGAAATCCCTCAACCTATTCAAAAAGATAATGTCCCTACTTTTGATCACAATGAATTTGATTTGATTCGTAAAATGATAAAGTATGGTCGATACGAAATTGAAACTGAACAGTATGATGAAAATAGTCAG
>CALPUT020000134.1 GCA_943326825.2 Chryseobacterium gleum
ATTCTGAGATGTAATTTCACCTTTACCTGTTATAAGATTTAATATTGGATGATTAATACCTCTATGTCCATTAAACATTTTTCTAGTCGATAATCCTTGAGATAAAGCTAATATTTGATGCCCTAAACATATACCAAAAACTGGTTTATTTTGTTCAACGATTTCTTTAACAATTGAAATAGAAGTTGGCATCGATGATGGATCACCAGGTCCATTAGACAACATATAACCATCAGGATTAAATTGATTAATTTCTTCCAAAGCAGTATTCAATGGAAAAACTTTAACGTGACATCCTCTTTCAACAAGACAACGAACAATGTTTTGTTTTACCCCAAAATCTAACAAAGCAACTTTATATAATGAATCCTCATTTTTAGATTCAAAAGGTTCTGATGTTGCTACATGAGAAGATAATTCTAAACCATCCATTGATGGAACTAGAGCTAATTGTTTCTTTAAGTCTTCATGAGAAATATCTTCAGAAGAAATAATAGCATTCATAGCACCTTTACTTCTAATATGACGAACCAATGCTCTTGTATCGATGTCTGAAATACCGACTGTTTTATTATGAATTAGAACATCTTCAAGAGAACCATTTGCATTAGGTCTTGAATAAACTTCTGAAAACTTTTTAGTAACTAATCCTGAAATTTTAATGCTATTTGATTCAACATCTAAATCGTTTACACCATAATTACCAATATGAACAGTATTCATAATTAATATCTGACCAAAATATGAAGGATCAGTAAAAACTTCTTGGTAACCAGTCATACCAGTATTAAAAGCAATCTCACCAGTTGTTGTTCCTATATAACCAATAGCCTTTCCTTCAAAAACAGTTCCATCTTGTAAAATAATTACAGCAGATTTTCTTTCCTCCATTTTTATTTTTTTTTGCAAATTTAAGATTTCAATTTAATAATACAGAAAATTGTTCATAAAAAAAGGGGAATGTTACCATTCCCCTTTTATATTTAAAAATTAATTCAAATTAATCTTCTGAAACTTCATCAGTTGAAGTTTCATCAGTAGATTCTTCTTCAGAAGAATCATTTGCTACTTCTTCAGTAGAATTTTCAGTAGTTACAACATCATCAGCTTTTTTACCACCTCTTCTTGAACGACGAGTTGTTTTCTTAATTTGTTCATTAGAATAAACCTCGTTGTAATCAACTAATTCGATCAAACACATTTCTGCATTATCACCTAATCTGTAACCTGTTCTGATAATTCTAGTGTAACCACCTGGTCTATTTGCAATTTTAGGAGCAATTTCTCTGAATAATTCAGTAACTACTTCTTTATTTTGCAAATGACTAAAAACAATTCTTCTTGAATGAGTAGAATCTGTTTTTGATTTTGTTAATAATGGCTCGATGTAAACTCTAAGAGCTTTAGCTTTTGCAACAGTTGTATTAATACGCTTATGCAATAACAAAGACGAAGCCATGTTAGATAGCATAGCTGCTCTATGTGAAGCAGTTCTACCTAAATGATTATTTTTTTTACCGTGTCTCATTTCAATATTTTAATTCGGTTCTAATCTTTATCCAATTTGTATTTGGCAACATTCATTCCGAAAGTAAGCCCTTTATTATCAACTAAATCTTCCAACTCAGTTAATGACTTTTTACCAAAATTACGGAATTTTAACAGATCATTTTTATTGTATGATACTAAATCTCCTAATGTTTCTACATCAGCAGCTTTCAAACAATTTAAAGCACGTACAGATAAATCCATATCTACTAATTTTGTTTTCAACAACTGACGCATATGTAAAGAAGTTTCATCAAACTCTTCAGAATCTGCTTTAATTTCACTATCTAAAGTAATTCTCTCATCTGAGAACAACATAAAATGATGAATTAAAATTTTAGCAGCTTCTTTTAAAGCTTCTTTAGGATGAATTGAACCATCTGTTACGATATCTAATACTAATTTTTCGTAATCTGTTTTTTGTTCAACACGGTAATTTTCAACCGCAAATTTCACATTTTTAATAGGTGTGAAAATTGAATCAACAAAAATAGTTCCGAAAGGAGCATTATTCAATTTATTTTCTTCTGCAGGAATATAACCACGACCTTTAATAATCGTTAATTCTAATTCTAATTTAACAGAAGATTCCATATTACAAATTACTAAATCAGAATTTAGAACTTGAAATGCAGATGTGAATTTACCAATATCACCAGCTGTAAGTTTATTTTGACCAGAAATAGAAACAATTACTGTTTCATTATCTGTACCTTCAATTTGTTGTTTAAAACGAACTTGTTTTAAATTCAAAATTATTTCGGTAATATCTTCTACAACACCTTTAATAGTAGTGAATTCATGATCAGCTCCTTCAATACGAACAGAAGAGATTGCAAATCCTTCCAATGAAGAAAGCAAAATACGACGTAATGCATTACCTACTGTGATACCATAACCCGGTTCAAGAGGACGAAATTCAAATTGCCCTTGATGCTCATCGGATTGAATCATGATAACCTTATCAGGTTTTTGGAAGTCAAGAATTGCCATGTTAATGCTTATTTATTATTTAGAATATAATTCGACGATTAACTGTTCTTTGATATTTTCTGGAATCATCTCTCTAGATGGAACGCTAAGCATTCTACCAGTCATATCAGAAGTATTCCAATCTAACCAATCGTACTTCTTGTTATTAGAAGATAAAGAATTTGAAATAACTTCTAACGATTTTGATTTCTCACGAACACCAATTACATCACCAATTTTCACATGGTAAGATGGGATATTTAAAACCTCACCATTAACAGTAATATGTCTATGAGAAACTAATTGTCTAGCACCACTTCTAGTAGGAGAAACTCCTAAACGGTAAATAGTATTATCTAAACGTGACTCACATAATTGTAATAATAATTCACCAGTAATACCTTTCATTCTAGAAGCTTTCTCAAACATATTTGAGAATTGTTTTTCTAAAATACCGTATGTGTATTTAGCTTTTTGCTTTTCATTAAGCTGAATTCCATACTCAGAAGTTTTACCACCTCTACGTTTGTTAGGTCCATGTTGACCTGGACCATACGCTTTTTTGTCTAACGCTTTATCAGGACCGAAAATAGGGTCTTTGAAACGGCGCGCAATCTTTGATTTTGGACCTGTGTATCTTGCCATTTTAATTTAAATTATGAAAAGAGATTATGAATTAAGGCTTTCCTTCGATAATCTATGCTCTTTTCTATTGTTATACTCTTCTTCTTTTTGGAGGACGACATCCATTATGAGGCATTGGCGTAACGTCAACGATCTCAGTAACTTCAATTCCTGAATTGTGAATTGAACGAATAGCTGATTCACGTCCACCACCTGGACCTTTAACAAACACCTTCACTTTACGTAATCCGAAGTCATGAGCCTCTTTTGAACAATCTTCAGCAGCAACTTGCGCAGCATAAGGAGTGTTTTTCTTAGATCCTCTAAAACCCATTTTTCCAGCCGATGACCAAGAAATAACTTGACCAGCGTTGTTAGTTAAAGAAATAATGATATTATTGAAGGTAGCATTAATATGCGCTTCACCAATAGCATCTACTTTAACATTCTTCTTCTTTTTTTGATTTGACTTTGCCATCTCTACTTATTATTTAGTCGCTTTTTTCTTGTTAGCAACTGTTTTTCTTTTACCTTTTCTTGTACGAGAGTTGTTTTTTGTTCTTTGTCCTCTTAATGGTAAACCAGCACGGTGACGAATACCTCTATTGCAACCAATGTCCATCAAACGTTTAATGTTTAATTGAACTTCAGAACGTAATTGTCCTTCAACTTTGATTTCGCCCATTGAAGTACGAATAGCTGCTAATTGATCGTCATTCCAATCTTGAACCTTAATATTTTCATCAATATTATTTGAACTCAAGATTTTCGCAGCTGTGCTGCGTCCGATTCCATAAATGTAAGTCAAACCGATTACACCTCTTTTGTTTTTTGGTAAATCTATACCTGCAATACGTGCCATACTTTTAAATTTTACCCTTGTCTTTGTTTAAGTTTAGGATTCTTTTTATTAATCACATAAACTCTTCCTTTTCTCTTAACGATTTTGCAGTCTGCAGATCGTTTTTTTACTGAAGCTCTTACTTTCATTTTTATTTCTTTAAGAAATTCCTATTTATATCTGAAAGATATTCTACCTTTTGTTAAATCATAAGGAGACATCTCTACTTTTACACGGTCACCAGGAAGAATTTTAATATAAAACATTCTCATTTTTCCTGATATATGTGCTGTAACCATATGACCATTTTCTAATTCAACTCTAAACATTGCATTAGATAAAGCCTCCGTAATCACACCGTCTTGTTCAATTGAAGTTTGCTTTGCCATTTTTTAAAAACCTGATAATTCATTAGCAGTTCTTCTACCTTTCACTTTTGAACCTTCCATTAATCCATCCATATGACGATTTAATAAATAAGATTCAATTTGTTGAAGAGTATCTAAAACAACACCAACCATAATTAATACTGATGTACCACCAAAGAACATTGCAAAAGCATTATTTACTCCGGCAATATGAGCAATAGCAGGCAGTATTGCAATAATAGCTAAAGACAAAGATCCTGGAAATGTTATTCTAGAAACTAATGTGTCAATATATTCTGCTGTTTCCTCACCTGGCCTAACACCTGGTACGAAACCACCACTTCTTTTAAGATCATCCGCAATTTTTCTTGGATTAATCATAATAGCAGTGTAGAAATATGTAAATACAATTATTAAAATTGCTAATAACAAATTATAACTTACACCATAAACATCACTCAAAGCTCTTTGAATAAAACTAGCATCACCACCTTTACCAGAAAACAACATAACAGGAATAGTCATTATTGCTTGAGCAAAAATAATTGGCATTACACCACTAGCATTCACCTTAATTGGTAAATAACTTCTAGCTCCAGCATCATCAACAGCTCTTGCGCCAACTACTCTTTTAGCTGTATTTAAAGGGATTTTTCTAACACCCTGTACTATTAATATCGTGCCTAAAATAACTAACATAAATGCTACTATTTCAAGAACAATCATAATAAGATTATTAGACTTCATACCAATTTCAGCAATAAAAGCTTCTGGTAATCTGGCTAAAATACCAACAGTTATCAATAATGAAATACCATTACCAATACCTTTATCGGTAATTCTTTCACCTAACCATACAGCAAACATAGAACCTGCAACTAAAGCTAAAATTGTCAATGTCCACCAAAAAGTTGGCGACATTGGAAAACTAGTAAAATCTGGCATTGCTCCTTTATTTTGCACATATAATGTTAAATAACTCGGTGCCTGTAAAGCACAAATTATAATCGTTAAAATACGCGTATAATTGTTGATTCGTTTTCGTCCAGATTCACCTTCATTTTGCATTTTCTGAACAGCTGGAACAGCCATTCCTAATAATTGCATAATAATAGATGCACTAATATAAGGCATTATCCCTAAAGCCATAATTGAAGCATTAGAAAAACCTCCCCCTGAAAAAAGAGAAAGTAAAGTTTCTAATGTGTTTTCACCACTAGCCTGAGCTTTTTCAAGTGCTACATAATTAACACCTGGTAATATGATGAAAGATCCTATCCTATAAATTAAAATTAGAGAAAGAGTCAATAAGATCCTCTTTCTCAATTCTTCAACTTTCCAGATATTTTTAATGTTCTGTATAAAACGTTTCATTATTTAAAAAATGTTGGCGAAGTTAATTAAATTTCTGAACAATTACCACCTTTTTCTTCAATAACTGTTTTTGCAGTAGAAGAAAACTTGTGAGCAGTAATGTTTATTTTAGATTTTAATTCACCACGTCCTAATATTTTCACTAATTCATTTCTAGAAACCAAACCATTTTCACGTAAAACTTCAGGATTAATATCTGAAATATTTTTACGCTCAATTAATGATTGAATGATATCTAAATTGATAGCTTTATACTCAACACGATTAATATTTTTAAAACCAAATTTAGGAACACGTCTTTGTAATGGCATTTGACCACCTTCGAAACCTACCTTAGTTTTATAACCTGATCTTGATTTTGCTCCTTTGTGTCCTCTTGTAGAAGTACCACCATGACCAGAACCCTGTCCACGTGCGATTCTTTTACCTTTCTTAACAGAACCTTTTGCAGGAGTTAAATTTTGTAAATTCATTGCTAATTATTTTAAGTATTACTCAACAACTTTGATAAGATGTTGCACTTTTTTTATCATACCAAGGATTTGTGGATTCACTTGTTTTTCAACAGTTTGATTCAACTTTCTAAATCCTAACGCTTTTAACGTTGCTTTTTGATCTGCAGGACGTCTAATAGCACTTTTTACCATTTTTATTTTTATAGTTTCCATAATAAAATTGTATTAACCATTAAACACTTTATCTAACGAAATTCCTCTTTGTCTTGCAACAGTTACTGCATCTCTCATTTTAGAAAGAGCGTCAATTGTAGCTTTAACAACATTATGAGGATTAGAAGATCCTTGAGATTTTGCAAGTACGTTGTGTACACCAACACTTTCTAATACAGCTCTCATTGCACCACCTGCAATAACACCTGTACCATTTGCTGCTGGTTTCAATAATACTTCAGCACCACCGAATTTTCCTTTTTGAGTATGTGGAACTGTACCTTTTAAAATCGGAACTTTAATTAAGTTCTTTTTAGCATCCTCTATACCTTTAGTAATTGCCTCAGTTACTTCTTTAGCTTTACCTAAACCATGACCAACAATACCATGCTCATCACCTACAACAACAATTGCAGAGAA
>CALPUT020000135.1 GCA_943326825.2 Chryseobacterium gleum
ACACCGGCAGAAATTGCCTATAGAGATTCAATTGCGAAGTTAAATTCCCAAAATGATGCAATCGCAAAAAGTCAAGAAGCTTATAATAAAGGGATTCAGCTTTTTGGAGAGAAAAATTACAAAGAAGCAATTGAACAATTTTCTACATCTGTAAAATTAGATCCAAAATTTACGGGAGCTTATTACAACAAAGGAGTTGCAGAGAATGAAGCAGAATTGTATTCGGAAGCTTCAAAAACGTTGAATGAGTTAATTAATATTGATCCAAATTATTCAAAAGCTTATTTCCAAAGAGGTAGAGCTTTTCAAGGTCAAAGTGATTATTTAAATGCTGAAAAAGATTACGAAAAGTCAATTCAGATTGATCCAAAGAGCGCAAAAGCACATTACAATTATGGCACTTTACGTTTTTTACAAGCAGATTATAATGGCGCAATCAAATATTTCACTAAAGCAATCGAATTAGATCCAAATTATGCTTTTGCATACAATGATCGCGGAAGTTGCTTCAGAATGTTGGAGAATTATCCGAAAGCGATTCAAGAATATGAAGAAGCTGTTAAGAAGAATCCAAAATTGGCTTTTGTTTTAAATAACATTGGAACAACTCGTAAGAAAATGAAAGATTATATTGGAGCGTTAGCGGCTTTTAATCGTGCGATTTCTGTAGATGCCAATTTTTATTTAGCTTACAACAATCGTGGTGTAACGTTAATGGAGCAAGGGAAATTGGATGATGCGAAAAAAGATTTTGAAAAAGCATTAGCAATTAATCCTAAATATGCACCAGCAGCTTCAAATTTAAGTGCTGTATATTTTAAACAAAAAGATTACAAAAAAGCATTAGAATTTGGTGATAAAGCCGTAGATGCTGATCCAAAATATGCAAGTGCTTTTATTAATAGAGGGATGGCTAGAGAGATGAATCGTGACTTGAATGGTGCTTGTGAGGATTGGCATAAAGCGAAAGACTTAGGTGCTGAAGCAGGGAAAACATATTATTCAGGAAATTGTAACAATTAAATCTAGAAATCATGCTTAAAAAATATATATTATTACTTATCGTATTTGTAGCAACTTCTAGTTTGTTTGCTCAAAATGTTGAATTTAAATCTTCTAATTTTAAAGAGAATAAAGACGGATTGAAAAAAGCGCAAGATGCAATTGATGTTGGAGATGTTTTTTACAAATTAGGAAATGAAGCTTTTTTTAATGTTCAAAATACAGGATTGAATTATCAAAAAGCTTTAAAACAATATGATGTTGCTCAAAAATTCAATCCAAATAATGGAATGTTGAATTTTAAAATTGGGGTTTGTTATGCAAATTCTAACGATCCTTTTAAAGGGATTGAATACATCAAAAAGGCTAAAACATTAGATCCAACGTGTGATCCATTTTTAGATTATTATGTTGCTTTTTCATTGCATTTAGAAAAAAAGTTTGATGAAGCGATTGTTGCTTACCAAGCATTTGAGACGAATTACAAAAAGGCTGATAATTTCGCGAAATTTGTGACTCAACGTAAAAATGAATGTAAATTAGGGAAAACATTAGTTACTTCAAGTGTTAGAGCTTGGGTAGATAATGTATCTGAATTAAATACTGAATTTGACGATTATGCACCATCAATTTCAACGGATGGTTCTGAGTTAGTTTTTACATCTAATCGTCCAAACGCACATACTCCAAATGAAATAGGAGGATATGATAAAGATATCTATTCAACTTCCTTGATAAATGGAAAATGGTCAACACCAAAAGATTTACCAGGAGCAATTAATACGCCTGTTGATGAAGTTTCTGACAATATGAACTACAGTGGAACAAGTATGTTGTTGCATAGGGATGTTGCAGGACAAACAGATATTTTTGAATCAAAATTACAAGGTTTAAATTGGTCTGATCCAGTAGCTTTAAGTTTTTTAATATCTTCACCAAAATCAAATGAGCGTTTTGCTTCTTATAGTAGTGATGGTTGGAGTATTTACTTCGCAAGAGATAATGATAGCAAAGAAAATGGTTTTGATATTATGAATTCAGCGATGCAAAATAAAATGTTAAAAGATTTTATGACAGCATCTTCTGTAAGTATTGTTAATTCAAAATTTGATGATGGACCAATTTACATTCACATTGATGGAGAAACAATGTACATCGCTTCTGAAGGAAATGAATCAATGGGAGGTTTTGATATTTTTGTTTCAAAAAGAATGCAAGGATCTTGGTCTAAACCAGTAAATATGGGGTATCCAATTAATACACCTTATGATGACTTCTTTTTTGCTTCAACGGCGAATGGAAAATTTGCTTACATCGCATCTAATCGTGAAGGAGGAAAAGGTGGTTACGATATTTACAAAGTAACTTTCTGGGGACCTGAGAAAAAACCAATTTTTGATGTAGAAGATTATTTATTAGCTTCAGTTGCTATGCCAGTGAAAGATCATCAGATTGAAGCAGCGGTAGATGTAAATAAAAAATCATTTACAGTATTCAAAGGAACGACTATTGATGCAATGACAAAGAAACCTGTTGAAGCAGAAATTGAAATTACGGACAATGCTACTGGTAAAATTATTGAAACATTCACAACGAATAGTGCGACAGGTAAATTCATTATCACATTGATTTCAGGAAAGAATTATGGTATTGCTGTAAAAGCGAAAGGTTATTTGTTTCACTCAGAAAATTTTGACATTCCAGCAGGAAGTGGAGATAACTTAGTGAACGCAGTAATCGAGTTGAAAAACATCGCTATTGGAAGTAAAATCGCACTTCGAAATATCTTTTTTGACATGGGGAAAGCAGTTTTAAGAGCTGAATCAAATGCAGAATTAGATCGTTTAGTGAAGTTAATGAAAGATGTTCCAACGTTGAAAATTGAAATTTCAGGACATACAGATAACACTGGTTCTGCAACTATTAACGAAACATTATCTCAGCAAAGAGCGGAAGCAGTTGTTGCTTATTTAGTAAGTAAAGGAGTTGTAGCTGCTAGAATGATGGCAAAAGGTTACGGTTCAAGCAGACCAATTGCCTCAAATTCTTCTGACGAAGGAAAACAACAAAACCGAAGAACAGAATTTGAGATAAAAGGAAACTAAAAGGATAATATAAAGAGAAGGGATTTTGAATTAGTTCGAAATCCCTTTTTTTGTTGGTTTAATTAGAGAATAAGGTTAATCCAAAATTCAAAATCTAAAATCCAAAATTTCAAAAGCGGCTTAATTATTGACAACTCATACTTGATAAACTCTAAGTAATATGAATAAAGTTCGTTTGAAAGCTGTTAACTTTGCAGTTCTTAGTATGAAAAAAATGAAAAAAATTGCAGCAATCGGATCAATAGGTATGTTCTTGTTTTTGGCTTGTTCTCAAGGTCAAAATAAAGAATTAGCGCCTCAAAAAAAGAAAATTGAAATTCCAAAACATTCAATCGAATTTAAACTTTCAGATTATTTAACTGAAAATAAAGACTTAGATGCAGAAGTTGAAAAGATTTTTGCTTCTTTAGATGATACAGCAATTGTTGCTCAGTTAATTATGCCAGCTGTTGGACGTTTAGGTCAGACAGAAGCTACAATTAAACAACACATTAAAGATCGAATTATTGGTGGAGTATTGATGTTAAATGGAACAAAAGATGGTTTCACATCATGGATCAAGAATTTCGAAGCAATGAATGATTCAATTGGAAATATTCCATTTTTATATAGCGCTGATGCGGAACCAAGTTTAGTGAATAGAAAAATCGAAGGTTCAGTTAAAGTGAAAAAAGCAAACGAAATGACTTCAATCGATGAGGTTACTGCTTGTGCAAAAACAATTTCTTCAGATTTAAATGCAATTGGGATTAATTACAATTTTTCACCAGTTGTAGATATGTCGCCTAATACAACGGTTGGATTTAGAAGTTTTGGAAAAGTTCCTGCGAACATTATTCCATGGTCAAATGCATTTATTCAAGAAACACAAGCGCACAACATTTTGGCAACAGCGAAACATTTTCCTGGTCACGGTTTAGTTTCTGGAGATACACATAAATCGTTACAAATGATTGATGGTGAATTGAAAGAGATTGGAAATTATCCTGAATTAATCAAAAATGGAGTATTGTCAATCATGGTGGCGCACATTGGTGTAAAAAACAATTCAAAATACGACACTAAAGGAATGCCAGCAACAACTTCAGAGATTATTGTAAAAGGATTGTTGAGAGAAGAGTATGGTTTCAAAGGATTGATTGTAACAGATGCAATGAATATGGGAGGTGTAGCTTCTATTCCACAAGCAGAAGTGAAAGCGGTGAATGCAGGTTGTGACATCGTATTAATGCCTTTGGATGCTAAAAGAGCACATGCAGATTTGATCAAAAAATACAACGAGGACAAAGAATTTAAATCAAAAGTAGATGCTTCAGCAAAACGTATTATTAGAATGAAAATTTGCGTTGGACTTTTGAAAAAATAAGCTTAGTTAATAAAAATAAGAAAGCTTCAATCTACTTAAGATCGAAGCTTTTTTTTGTTTTTCATTATTCTATTGAAAATAAACACCAAACTATCATCTGTATTTAACTAAATCACTTAACTTTGCAAGCATAATTTTTAAATGTCATGATTAATATTACACTTCCTGACGGAACAGTAAAACAATTTAATGCAGGTGTTACAGCACATGATGTAGCAATGAGCATTTCAGAAGGATTGGCTAGAAACGTACTAGCAGCAAAAGTAAATGGAGTAGTTGTTGATTCAACGAGAACCATTACTGAAGATTCGACCTTACAATTGTTGACCTGGAATGATACGGATGGTAAATCTACGATGTGGCATTCATCAGCGCATTTAATGGCTGAAGCAATTGAATTTTATTATCCAGGAGTTAAATTAGCGATCGGACCTCCAGTTGCTAATGGTTTTTACTATGATGTTGATTTTTTAGAAAATACAATTTCTGAAAAAGATTTAGAAAAAATCGAGCAGAAAATGAAAGAATTGGCGAAACAAAAAAATAAATTTGTTCGTCAAGAAATTTCTAAAGCGGAAGCGATTGCATATTTCACAGAAAAAGAAGATCCATATAAATTAGAGTTGCTTGAGAATTTAGAGGATGGAAACATCACATTTTACACACAAGGTGAATTTACTGATTTATGTCGTGGACCACATATTCCTGATACAGGATTTATCAAAGCAGTAAAATTAACTTCTATTGCTGGTGCATACTGGAGAGGAGACGAAAAAAACAAACAATTAACACGTATTTACGGTATTACATTTCCGAAACAAGCAGAATTAACTGAATATTTAGAGAAAGTTGAAGAAGCGAAAAGAAGAGATCACCGTAAATTAGGTAAAGAAATGGATTTATTTGCTTTCTCCCAAAGAGTAGGGCAAGGGCTTCCATTGTGGTTACCAAAAGGTGCTGCTTTAAGAGAAAGATTAGAAAACTTCTTGAAAAAAGCACAGAAAAAAGCTGGTTACAGTCAAGTAATTACTCCTCATATCGGAAGTAAAGAATTGTACGTTTGTTCTGGGCATTACGAAAAATATGGTGCTGATTCATTTCAGCCAATCAATACACCGGATGATAATGAAGAGTTCTTGTTAAAACCAATGAACTGTCCTCATCACTGTGAGATTTACAAAACTAGACCTCGTTCTTATAAAGATTTGCCAATTCGTTTTGCTGAATTTGGTACAGTTTATAGATATGAGCAAAGTGGTGAGTTACATGGTTTAACACGTGTAAGATGTTTCACGCAAGATGATGCGCATATCTTCTGTAGTCAAGATCAAGTAAAAGATGAGTTTAAGAAAGTAATTGATTTAGTGTTGTATATTTTCAAAACATTAAAATTCGATAATTTCAAAGCTCAAATTTCATTAAGAGATCCTGAGAATCCATCAAAATATATTGGAACAGATGAAAACTGGACGAAAGCCGAAAATGCAATTATCGAAGCAGCAGCAGAAAAAGGTTTACCAACTGTTGTTGAATTAGGAGAAGCAGCATTCTACGGACCAAAATTAGATTTCATGGTGCAAGATGCTTTAGGAAGGGAGTGGCAATTAGGAACAATACAAGTTGACTACAATTTACCTGAGCGTTTTGAATTAGAATATACAGGAGCTGACAATCAAAAACACAGACCAGTAATGTTGCATAGAGCACCATTCGGTTCTATGGAACGATTTGTTGCTGTGTTGTTAGAACATTGTGCTGGTGACTTCCCATTATGGTTGACAACAGAGCAAGTTGCTATTCTTCCGATCAGTGATAAATACAACGAGTATGCAGAAAAAGTTTTAGAATTGCTAAATAATTCCGATATTCGCGGTTTCGTTGACGATCGTAGTGAGAAAATAGGTAAAAAAATTCGTGATTCAGAATTGAAGAAAATACCTTTCATGTTAATTGTTGGAGATAAAGAAGCTGAAAATGAGGAAGTTTCTGTTCGCCAAAGAAGTGAAGGAGATTTAGGATCAATGAAGATTGAAGAGTTTGGACAATTAGTTCAAAAAGCGATTGAAATCGAATTATCAATAAACGCATAATAAATTGAATGAGAAAAGACTTTAGAAAACCAAATTTAAAGAGAGAAGATAACGATAAGCACAAGATTAACGAGAAAATTACTGCTCGTGAAGTGAGAATTGTATTTGAAGGACAAGAACCACAAGTAATGAAAACATCTGAAGCGATTCAATTAGCTGAAGAACAAGAGTTAGATTTAGTTGAGATTTCTCCAAATGCTGTTCCTCCTGTGTGTAAGATTATGGA
>CALPUT020000136.1 GCA_943326825.2 Chryseobacterium gleum
ATGGTCTAATACAGCTGGTGGTTCTTCAATCTCAACAAATGATTCTTTATTTAATGTTTGTTCTGGTAACTACTTCGTGAAAATTACTGATGCGAATAACTGTTTCAAAAATATTTCAATGTTTGTGCCTCAAGATACAAGCACTTCTACAAACAACTGTTCTTCTTTGAATGGTAACTTCACTGTTAAACCGCATAACCCTTCTCAAAGTGCTAACTGTAACGGTGGTGCAACTATTAATGCTTACGGCGGAACTGCACCTTATTCTTTCCAATGGTCAAACACTCAAGCAGGAGGAAATGTTATTACTACGAATGATTCATTATTCAATGTGTGTTCTGGTACTTACTTCGTGAAAATTACAGACGCAAATAACTGTTTCAGAGATATTTCAATGTTTGTTCCTCAAGATTCTAGTTCAAACCAAAATAATAATTGTGCTAACTTTAATGCTCATATCAGTAATTTAATAGCATGTACTGATTCAACAAATTGTAACGGTACAATTGATGTGACAGCAAATGGTGGACAAGCTCCATATAACTATTCTTGGTCTACTGCTTCTTTTGGAAATGTTCCTCAAGCACTTAACATTTGTGCAGGTAATTACAATGTAACAATAACTGATGCAAATGGATGTAATATTAACTTAAATGCATTTGTTCCTTACACAGATTCTACTTCAAATAACAATTGTGTTACATTGAATGGAAATTATGTTGTGAAACCACATAATCCAAATCAAAGTGCAAACTGTAACGGTGGAGCGACTATTAATGCTTACGGTGGAACGGCACCTTATTCTTTCCAATGGTCAAACACTCAAGCTGGAGGAAATGTTATTACTACAAATGATTCATTGTTAAATGTTTGTTCTGGAACGTACTTCGTGAAAATTACGGATGCAAATAACTGTTTCAAAGATATTTCAATGTTCGTTCCACAAGATACAAGTACAACAAATAATAATCCATGTGCGAATTTTACAGCAAACTTTAATACTACACCAACAACAGATTCTGTAAACTGTAATGGGCGCGCATACGTTACTCTTAATGGAGGAGCATACCCATGGTCATTTTCATGGAATTCTTCATCTATATCTGGCACTGGTGATTCAACTTTATGTAGTGGAACATATACATGCGTTGTTACCGATGCAAATAACTGTACATTAACTTTAACAGGAGTTGTTCCATTTAATAACTCAAACAATAATCCATGCGCTAACTTTAATGCGAATGTGAATACAGTTGTTCCTGCTTCAGATTCTGTAAACTGTAATGGGATGGTTAACATTCTTACAAATGGAGGTTTAACACCTTACACGTTTGATTGGTCACAATCGTCTACTTTAAATTCGCCTCAAGCAAACAATTTATGTCCTGGAAACTACACTGTGATCGTTGCTGATGCAAATAATTGTACTGATACATTAAATGTTGTTGTTCAATTTAGCGATTCAACAGTTGTTAATCCTTGTGCTAATTTTACAGCTAATTTACAAATCTTCCCAACTGATTCTTCAAGTTGTTATGGTGGATTAAATGTTTTTGCTAATGGTGGAGCAACTCCATATAATTTTTCGTGGTCAATTGCAGGTGTTAATACTCCAAATGCAAATAACTTATGTATTGGAAATTACACTGTAACAGTTGTAGACGCGAATGCTTGTACGGTTACTTTAAATGGATATGTTCCATTCTCAACGAACCCATGTGCAAACTCAACTTTACAAGTTGCTTTAACTTCAACGAATGTTACATCAAATCCTTGTAATGGTTCAATAACATCAACTGTTAACGGAGGAATTGGACAGTATTACTATTTATGGAATACAGGTGCTACTTCAACTTCTTTAAGTTCAGTTTGTCAAGGTATGTACTCTTTAACTGTTAAGGACAGTTTAGGTTGTCAAAGAGCTACTTCTATATATGTTGGTCAAGCAATTGATTCTACTATGGCTTTGAATGCATATGTAATACCAACTGGAATTACTCAAGCTGGAATTTGTGATGGTAGTGCATCAGTAGTTGCTTTTGGTGGCGTTACTCCTTATACATATGCATTTAACAATGGTGCTTCAAATCAAACAGCTACTGGTTTATGTTCAGGATTACAAAATGTAACTGTTACAGATGCTGCAGGTTCATCAATTACATTAAACTTTATTATCTCATCACCTCAGAATGTAATTGTAAACACTACATACCAAGATTCAACAGTTGTAGATAGTTTATATAACCCAGCTGTTTCGAACTGTACAATCGATTATTCTACTATTGATTCAGTATTTATCTCCAACATTTCATTTATTTCAACTGATTCTGCTGTAGTAACATGGACTGTTAATTATGGAGGAACATCTTCTGTTAATTTAACTAATTACTATGTTATCTTAAATAATTTAAGCGGTGTTTATACTTTCGTAATACAATTATATTGCCCACAAAAATCAATTGGGCAATTCTTGACTGCTTCTTCTCAATATTATATTAATAAAGATGCGCTAGGCATCACTTCTATTGATAAAGATGCATCTGCATTGGTGTATCCAAATCCATTCAATGATAATTTATCTATAGCTTTAAATAGCAATTTAGAAAATAAAATCACTATTTCTGATATGCTCGGTAAAATAGTTTATTCTTCTAATATTAATGCGAAGAATATTGCAATTGATACAAGAGCATTTTCAAATGGAAATTATATTTTAACAATCGAAAATAAAGAAGGTAGAGTTAACTATAAACTAATTAAATAATCACTCTTTAATTCAAAATTTAAAAGAGGAAATCAATTATGATTTCCTCTTTTTTTTGTCCTATAATAAAGTATTGAAGAGATTGATTACATTTGTAGTATGGATTATGCAATTGAATTACGATTTCAGAAACTGAAAAAGAAATTAGAGGAACAATTTGAGATGGGAATGGATGTACAGTCCATCTTGTTTTTAATTGGTGTTGATGAATTAGGTCATGGACATAAAAATTTCTCTAAGAACGAAAAACAAGATTTAATGCATATTGCCATATGTACTTTGTTAGAACCTTATGGATACTATTCATTTGAAGGAAGAGACAAAGAAGATTGGCCACATTTTAAATTAGAAAAAGAATTACCTCATCTTACACATTTAGAACAACAACACTTATTAAAAGAAGCAATGTTGGATTATTTTGTAAAGACTGGTTACGAATTTGAAAGCGTAGAATCGCTATAAAACATTAAATTTTACGAAAAACATGGATATTTTAATCAAAGCAGCACAACTAGTCCTTTCCTTATCAATCTTAGTAGTATTACACGAATTTGGACATTACATTCCTGCTAAATTATTTAAAACTAGAGTTGAGAAGTTTTACTTGTTCTTTAATCCTTGGTTTTCATTATTCAAGAAAAAAGTTGGGGATACTGAATGGGGAATTGGTTGGTTGCCTTTAGGTGGTTATGTGAAAATAGCTGGAATGGTGGATGAATCAATGGATAAAGAACAATTAGCTTTACCCGCCCAACCATGGGAGTTTCGTTCAAAACCAGCTTGGCAACGTTTAATCATTATGATTGGTGGTGTAACGGTGAATCTAATATTAGGAATGATCATCTACATCTGTATTGTTTTTGGATACGGTGAAGAAAAACTTAACCCAACTGATTTAAAAGCTGGTGTTTCAGTTCATCCATACTTAAAAAAATATGGAATTGAGTCTGGTGATAATATTATTGCCATAAACGGTGTGAAATTAGAAAATATCTTAGAATCAAATACAATCATCATGTTACGTGATGGTCGTAAATTAGATGTTGTAAAAGCAGACGGAACAAAAAAAGTGATCATTTTGCCTACAAATGTAGATCAAGAATTATTTCAAAAAGGTGCAATGCCTGCTTTTGGTCCAAGAAGTTTAGGTGTTCAAATTGGTGAATTAGATTCAAAATCTCCTGCTGATTCTGTTGGTTTATTAAAGAATGATAAAATAGTTGGTGTAAATGGAAATGAGATTACTTATTTTGATGATTTTCAAAAAGTTTTATACCATTCAAAAGGAAAAGAAATCGTCTTACAAGTAAGAAGAGGAAATGAATTATTAGCAAAAAATATCAAAATTCCAGCTTCAGGTAAATACGAAGGTAAAATTGGTTTTGCGAATAAAGCAGGAACTATTTTAGATGAAAAGAAAATCAAACATATTGATTATTCATTTGGTGAAAGCATTAGTCGTGGTTTAGCAAAAGGAAAAAATACATTGACTGATTATGTAGCTCAATTCAAATTTGTTTTCACGAAAAAAGGTGCTGGTTCAGTTGGTGGTTTTGCAGCAATTGGAAATATGTTTCCTGCACAATGGGATTGGCAAATTTTCTGGTTGAATACTGCTTTTATATCTATCGTATTAGCATTCATGAATATACTTCCTATACCAGCATTAGATGGTGGACATGTTGTATTTTTATTATATGAAATTATTACAGGTAAAGAAGCACCTCAAAAAGTATTAGAATATGCTCAAATAGTAGGATTTGTTTTATTGATGGGACTTCTTTTATATGCAAATGGGAATGATATTTATAAATGGCTTACAGGAGCTTTTTAAAATGAATATGAACCTTTAAACACGACTAATTTGCCTCATTTATAAATTATTAGAAAATATGGCACATTATTTAGATATTTAGTAAAAAATTAAAATTATGACAAAAATTAGCACACTTTTCACATTACTTTTAGTTGCGATTTCATCTTTTGGACAATTGAAAGAAGGACACATTAGTTTTAAAATTAATGTAACAGCAGATAAACCAGAAATGCAAATGCAAGTTGGAATGATGCAAGGATCTTCATTAGATATTTATTTCAAAGAAAAGGTAACACGTTCTGAGTTCACAATGGGAACGATGATGAAAATGGTTACAATAACAAATCCTGAAAAAGATGCTATGTTGTTGTTAATGTCAGGTATGTTAGGTACAAAAGCTATAAAATCTTCTATCTCAGATGCAAAAAAACAAACTGAAAATACTCCAGAAGTCAATGTAAAATTAGAAGTAGAAACGAAAGAGATTTTGGGTTTCATATGTAAAAAAGCATTAGTAACAGATGGAGAAGGAAATGAATCTGTTTATTGGTACACTAATGAATTGAACGTTGATAAAAACGGGCAAAATATGATGAATGATAAAATTCCTGGGGTTGCACTAGAATATGAAATAAGCCAACAAGGATTAAAAATGGTAATGTCTGCAATTACTATAGACAAAAAATTAGACAAAAAAGTGAAAGATCTATTTGAAATGACTATACCAGAAGGATATACAGAAGTTTCAGCAGAAGATTTACAAAAATTAGGTCAATAGAATAAATACTAAATAAATGAAACGCTTTGGGAAACCAAGGCGTTTTTTATGCATTTTTTCGCTTCTTTATTCGGCGAACACTGTGGTGTTTATATTCATTTGAAACAACGCTTATATTTCCATCTGTTTCAAGAATAACACTATCAACTTCCTCAATTGCATGACTTCCATGTTCACGAATTACTTGTAAAAGTTCATCGACAGTAATATCATTATTACGACAATTTTCTTCTTGCATTTTTCCTTTATAAACTAAAATAACCGGTTCACCTTCAATAAGTTTTTTAACACCGGGAAACGTATATTTCAGTTTTTTAAAGATAAAATTGATCATAAATAGAACTCCTGCAGCTAAAAGTCCTCCCCCTAATGAGGTATCTGAACCAACCATCGCATTTTGAACCGCATTACTGATTAACAAAACAAAAATCAAATCCGTAATTGATAACTGTGCCAACTCTGTTTTCCCTAGAAGTCTCAATGCGATTATTATAAAAAGATAAACACAACTTGTACTGATGATGATATGTAAATAATTGTCCATTTTCCGAAGGATATGTTTTAAAGATAATATAAATTGGAGTGAGATAATTTGTTATTCATATGATTTAACAATAAATATTCACAAGTGGTCACAATTAGTGACTTCAATAGGTAGGGAAAAATCAACTTTTTCACTAACTTAAAATAGAATTTTAACCAAAACACTAAATGGAAATTACACAAATACATCAGAAGATTTATGAAATAAGGGGGCAAAAAGTTATGCTTGATAGAGATTTATCTAAACTATATCAAGTAGAAACAAAATATTTAAATTTAGTAGTTAAACGAAATTTTGAACGTTTTCCTTCAGATTTTATGTTTCAATTATCTATTGAAGAATGGGAAGTTTTGAGGTTGCAAATTGAAACCTCAAAAGGTAAAGGAGGAACAAGGTATTTACCTTATGCATTTTCTGAACAAGGAAAAGCTATGCTGAGTGGTCTTCTAAATTCTCAAGTTGCAATTCAGGTAAACATAATGATAATGAGAACTTTTGTGCAAATTCGTCAATTTGCTTTATCACATATTGAATTATCAACTCAACTGAAACAATTAGAACAAAAATACCACAAACAGTTCGGCGACATTTTCGAAGCAATTAACTACTTATTGAAAAAAGATTCATTAAAAAAACAAATGAAAGAGCTGGGGAAGATTGGGTATAAAAAAGAGTAATTTAATTCAAATTTCATTGTTGACTTTTTCTCAGTAGAAATAGGTTTAATTATAGAAATGGAAGTTCACAGTTCAATAAAGGGGATTATGATAGTTATCGAGAAAATAAATTGAAAGAGTTAGGGTTTACCATTATTCGATTTTCGGAAGGGCAAGTTTTGCAGAATATTGGAGAGGTGCATCAGCAAATTTATAGGGTGGTGG
>CALPUT020000137.1 GCA_943326825.2 Chryseobacterium gleum
TATTATAGATTTTCAGAATCATTATTAGCATATAATAATCATTCGGTAAATGGGAGTTATGTTTCTTTAGATTTAAAATTCTTTCTACCAAATGTGAAAAATAAAGGAACACAATTTACAAAAGGACCAATAGAATAATATGAAAGCAAGAGTTAAAGAATTGATTGAAAATTTAAAACTTCAGCCGCATCCTGAAGGAGGATTTTATTCTGAAACATATAGATCTGACATTCAAATTTCAGATTTAAATCGTCAATTAATGACATCAATTTATTTTCTTTTAACATCTGATAATGTTTCTAAATTTCATCGGATTAAAAGTGATGAAATTTGGTTTTTTCATGAAGGAAGTTCATTAATCGTTCATACATTATCTGAAGAAGGTCATAAAGAAAACCGAGTTGGTCTAAATTTATTACAGGGGGAAACTCCTCAGTTTTTAGTTGAAAAAGAAACTATTTTCGGTTCTACAGTAGCAGACGAAGATAGTTATTCTCTTGTTTCTTGTATTGTAGCTCCTGGATTCGATTTTGAAGATTTTGAATTGTTTACAAAAGAACAATTAGAAGTTTTGTTTCCTGAAAACAAGAAGATTATTTCGAGGTTAACCTAAATTAAGATTTCAAGATTTCATTTACTTTTTATCGGTTTTTAACGTTTAATTTTTTATATTTAAACGATGAATAAACGGATACTATATTTCTTTATTTGTACTTATATTTTGATGAGTATTCAACTGTCTACAGAAATACATTTCTGTAAAGGTAATTTCATTTCTGTTTCGTTTAATTCTCCTCAAAAGAGTTGTTGTAAATCAAAAAAGAATTCAAAAAAATGCTGTAAAAAATACAATTTAGCATTAAAAAGATCAAGTCAAGAAGAAAAAATAAATTCTATTTCAATTCTTTCTCAATGTTTACAATATAAGCATCCAACCATAATGTCATTTGATAAGCAAACAGTTGTATATAAAGAGAGCGTTGATTTTGGTTTTAATTACAAGGCACCAACTCCAACTATTTATTCAAAACTATTTATTTCAAATTGCGTTTATTTAATTTAGAATAATTTTTTATTAAAAAGATTTAATCATCAAACAATAAAATCATCATTTATTCAATTACAATAATTATTAAAATTCAAATGAAAAATATAATAAAATTTTCGATCTTAATATTAATATTCTTATTATGTTTCAACAGCAAAGCCCAAACAACCGCGATGGACTTCCAAGGTGTTGATTGCAACAATAATCATGTTCATTTATTTTCTGATTTAGATGCAGGGAAAGCTGTAATGATCATTTATTATATGGCAAACTGTGGTTCTTGTCCTCCAGTTGCTCAAAAAATGGAAGCAATGGCTGAGAATATTAATTTATCTCACCCGGGATTAGTGAAAGCTTATGCGTTTCCATACAATAATACTACAACATGTTCAACATCTGCTTCGTGGGTAACATCTAATAATTTACCTCTTTTTGCTCCAATGGATAGTGGACTAGTTCAAGTTGCTTATTATGGCGGTTTTGGGATGCCAACTGCAGTGTTGCTAGGTGGTGAAAATCATGAAGTATTATTTAATACACAGAATTTTGTTACTTCAGATACTACAACAATGCATAATCTCATTTTAGGAATGTTGAATGCTAAAACAGAAGAATTAAAAACAGATTTAAACGTTAATATTTATCCAAATCCTGCATCAAGTTTAATTTATTTAGAATTTGAATTGTTAAATAACGCAGAAACGCAAGTTGAAATAGTTGATCTTTCAGGTAAACAAATATTAATTTTGGATAAAGAAAATTTTGAAGCAGGAAAAAACAAGAAGTCGATAAATATATCTAGTATTTCTTCTGGAAGTTATATTGTTAACTTAAAATTAGATGGCAAATTGTCTAAATCTGAAAAACTTAATATCATTCATTAATATTTTTTTAGTTAGTGCATTAATTTAATGTACCAACGTTTTTTGAATTATGAATTTATCTAAACAAATATTTGTACTTGTTTTATTCTTTCAAGTGTTTAACTCAATTGCACAAAACCAATTAGTCATTCCTCCTATTTTGTCAGGTAAGACATTTAATTTGTCTATCCAGACTGGAAATGTGTCTTTTTTTAACGGAACAAATACACCGACTTACGGTGTGAATGGAGCTATTTTAGGTCCAACTTTAATTGTTAATAAAAATGATGACATTACCTTAAACGTAACTAATAACTTGCCTGTTAATACTACTATGCATTGGCATGGATTGCATTTGCCAGCTATGATGGATGGAGGCCCTCATCAAATAATTACTCCAACTAATACATGGAGTCCTTCTTTTAAAATATTAAACAATGCTGGGACTTATTGGTATCATCCTCATGGTTTAGGGAAAACAGATTTACATGTTTCAAAAGGGATTGCAGGTTTTATTATTGTTCACGAGCCTTTTGAATCAAGTTTAGGAGTTCCGCTAACGTATGGTGTGGATGATTTTCCTCTGGTAGTTCAAACGAAAGCATTTGATGTCTTAACACAAATTGCAATATCTACTGAAATGGATACGGCAATATTTGTAAACGGAACATACAGACCAAATTTGAATGTTCCTGCTCAAGTGGTGCGTTTGAGATTGTTAAACGGAAGTAGTATGCGTTCTTATTATTTTGGTTTCTCTAATGGGATGGATTTTCATCAAATAACAACTGATGGTGGTTATAAAGATATTCCTGCTCAAATGAATAGGATTTTATTATCACCAGGAGAGAGAGCTGATCTTTTAATTAATTTATCTCCCTTAAATGGTCAATCATTTGATTTGAATAGTTTTGCTTCTGAAATGTCTAATGGAATATTTGGTGCAGCTATGGTTGGAGTTGCACCGGATACAATTATGGGTTACTCCGAAAATCATTTGAATGGTTCAGATTTTCCAATATTGCATTTTAATGTGGTAAATCAATCATCTAATCCTATTACTTCAATTCCAACTTCATTAGTTCCATTTACGCAATATTCTACCCAGAATATTAACGAAAATAGAGTTTTTGAATTTGATACAATTACAACTTTAGCAGGTATGATGCCTAATTTAGCGGAAGGTCAGTTTGGTATAAACAGAAAAGTAATGGACATGGATTCAATAAATGTTAGAATACCATTAAATTCAAAAGAAATCTGGACATTAATTAATAAAACACATATAGCCCATCCATTTCACGTTCATGATGTTCAGTTTAATATCATCGAAAAGAATGGGACAATCCCCGAAATTTTTGAAACAGGATGGAAAGATGTTGTTTTAGTAATGCCACATGACAGTGTGAAATTCATTACGAAATTTACTGATTTTGCAGATGAAATGACACCATATATGTATCATTGTCACATTTTACATCATGAAGATGATGGGATGATGGGAACTTTTATAGTTTATGATTCAACAAGTTCTTTAAATCAAATAAAAAACAATCTTTTTTCAATCTACCCTAATCCGACACTTGACGAATGGTTGATTCAATCAGTTGATGAAAATGATTTTGCATTGATTGAGATGACTTCAATAAGTGGTCAAAAAGTTAATGTCAATTTTGAGAAAACAATTTCCAATAATGAGATAAGAATTGATGCACGAAAATTAGAAAGGGGTTATTATTTCTTAAAAGTGAAATGTGAAAATTCTATTCAAATTTTGAAATTACAAAAAGTATAAAGCAGAAAAAAGGTCAGTTTAGCACTGACCTTTTATATATATTTAATTTATTCCAAACTGTTCAAAGTGATGAGTAAAATGTTTTGCATGTAATTTTAACCATTGGTCATAGTTTAAATGACCATAAAAAGCATGTAAAACAGTTTTTTCAGGGTTTTCTTCAAAGTATTCTTCAAAATTCAACCATTCTTCAACTAGTTCATCAATTGCTAATTCTAGCTCTTCATTTTTTAAAGGTGCATTTTTTGGAGCAAAAGCAACTTCGATATTTTTAGCCATTGGCTTTTCTGAATCTAAAAATTGTTGCATTTTCTCGATTCGATCTTCTGGTATTTCTAATGTCAATTCTATTTTACCATTAGAGACATTTACCATTTCTGTTAAATGTTCCACCATACGTTGAGCACTCATAGCACCCCATAATGGTTTTGAGTTGCTATCTAATTTTGAAAGCTTCTCTAAAATTGATTCAATATTTGGCTCTATAAACATATTAATTATTTTATCCGACTAAGATATTTAAACTTTTTGGAACAACTTGAATATTTAATTCATCTCTTACATCAAAAGGTTCACCATCGTAGTGAGCAATTTTATCCGTCAATTTTATTCTTGCTTTTTCAAAAGATATAATTTCAGAAAACCGAGATTTATCAGCTGTTCTTTTAAAGAAACGATATGCGATTGAAGGAGCTGCCCAAATTGAAAATGGTTTTAAAATACACAATTCTATTTTACCATCAGTAACATCTGAATTAGGAGAAACTACAAAACCATTTCCAAACTCAGAAGCATTTGCTATCGTACATAAAACAACAGATTCATTGCGAATTACTCCATTCATATTAATAGATATTTTTTTTGGAGAATAATTAAAGTATTCTTTCATTACAAGCTTAATGTAACTAAAAAAGCCTCTGGTGTGGTATTCACTGAATTTTTTCGCAATTAATGCATCAAATCCGTAACCACCAACTCCTAAAAAAGGCTTGTCATTTACAATAACAGTATCCATTTTTATAGAATTGTTGTCATTGATACATTTAATTGCTTTTATGATATCAAGTGAAATATTCAAATGACGAGCTAATCCATTACCTGAACCAACCGGAAGGATTGCTAACTTAGTAGGTGTGCCAATAAGAGCTGTTCCTACCTCGTGAACTGATCCATCTCCTCCAACAGCACAAACAATATCAATCCCTTCTAATGAAGATCTATAAGCTAAGCTTTTGGCATGTTTTCTGTATTCTGTAAAAGAGATATCGTATTCGAATTTTGAATGATCCAAATACTGTTCTATTAACGTTGGAATATCCGTTTTTCTTTTAACACCAGAAATTGGATTTATTATAAAGCGTATTTTTTGTTTCATTGTTCATCATTCAACTGAAGTTTTATTCTGAATCAAATCACGATTATAGCGTTGAATTATAGCTTTTAATCTTTTTTCTGCTATTAACCTTTCTTTCTTTTTAATTGAAAGATAATCTTTTGTGATTTCACTTCGAACAGTGAAGTCATACAAATTTCGTGCCTTATCATTTGAGAAGGTAAACATATAATTTTTCGTGAAGTATTGAAAGTTCCCTTCAAGGTATGTAAGACCTTCTTTTTCAATCTTTTTGTAGTAGGAATTTCCAAAGGAATAATAAGAAGTTTTTATGTTTAACAAGTCTAAGATTGTAGGTAAAATATCAATCTGTTGAAATATTTTCTTTTCAAGTTTAGGTTGAATTAATTTTTTAGGATGGTAAAAAACTATTGGAATACGATACATTTGAGTTCTATGACTATAGAATTTGCTATTAGTTGCAGGTGTATGGTCTGCACAAAGGACAAATAATGTATTTTCAAACCAAGGTTGTTTTTTCGCTTCTTCGAAAAACTTTTTTAATGAATAATCGCCGTAATTGATTGATGCACAAATTTGTTGTGGTCCTTTTTTTACTTTTTCTCGCATGTGAGGCGGAATGTAATAAGGATGATGAGAAGAAAGTGTAAACAACGTTGCAAAAAATGGTGCTTTCATTTTTGTCAATTGTTTGGCTGTCCATGGATTAAAGTATTCGTCTAAAATCCCCCAAGTTTTGTCAAAGTGTTTATCGTTTTTGTATTCAAAACGACCGTAATATTTTTGAAATCCTGATTGACTAGCAAAGCTATTGAATCGCATAGAACCGTTGGTTGCTCCATGGAAGAATGCTGTAGAATAACCTTTTTTTGATAAGATCGAAGGTAAAGTGTTAATTTTATTTCCACTGTAAGTAGATGAGATGTATGGATTATCCATTAATGTTGGAATTGAGGCAATAATAGAAGGTACAGCTTCAATCGATTTTTTACCATTTGCTATTCCGTATTCAAAATGAAGAGATTCTTTCAAGAGAGAGTCTAAAAATGGAGTATAAGATTCTCCATGATTATAAGTTCCTATAAATTCATTACCAAAGCTTTCAAGTATGATAATCATAACATTTGTTCCATCAGGTAATATGTTTTGAGGGACAGAAGTTTGAATAGGATTGAATATAGTATTTTCAATTTTTTCGGAGAAATAATGCTTTTCTTCTAATCTTTCTTTGCCATAAGATTTAATCATCGTAAAGGGAGTATTCAATACCAATGCTGTGTTTTCAACTTCTGTAAAACGAGCAACATCGATAACACTTACTGGTCTTAAGCCAGCTGTTCCTCTAGCAATAAAAAGAAAAATTGGAATGCAAATTAAAAATGATGAAATATTTTTAATGTAGAATGATTTTTTAGAAGTATATATTATTTCATAATCTTCTGTTTTTTTATAAAGATAATTGACTAAATAGGTGAATGCAATAAAAATAAGAATTAACCACCAAAAATCTTTGATAAATGTTGTCAATAACTGAAGTATATCATTTCCAGCTCCAACAATTGAAAATAAATCGAATGTTGATCGTTTGTTTGTAAATTGAAAGTACTCTACGTCAATTAAATTAAAAATTAATAAGGTTGAATTTAAAATATGAAAGAATATTCGAAAAAAGAATTTGTAATAACGATTGTTTCTATTTTGAAATGGTAATAAAAA
>CALPUT020000138.1 GCA_943326825.2 Chryseobacterium gleum
AAAAGCTCAGTTTTATTACTGAGCTTTTTTTTTGTTCAAACTTTTGTATGAATGGTAACCAATAACCCTCTTCTTTTATTAATTTTACAACAAAAGAACTTGCAAAATGTTAAATTATATATCTGTTAGCAAAAATCATTATTTGATATTGCTATTTTTCTTCTTTTCTTACCTTACATATTCACAAGAATCAATTAATTCAATTTCAGGCATTTTAAAAGATTCATTATCAAATAGAGGTGTCGAATTTGCAAGTATAAGATTATATCAATTACCTGATTCTAATTTTATTAAAGGAGAATTTACTGATTCAACAGGGAGGTTTAAATTAAATGGTATAAATAATGGAACTTTTTATTTAATTATTGATTTTTTAGGTTACGATAATAAACGAGTTAATGAGCTTACTTTTATCGATAATTCTACAAATATCAATTTAGGAACGTTGTTTTTATCAATTAGCAAGTCTACTTCAATTGAAGAAGTTAGAGTACTAGGCAAACAAGATGCATTTCAAATTGGTATAGATAAAAAGGTATATAATGTTGGTGAGGATGTTTCAACTAGAGGAGGTTCAGCTAATGATGTATTGATTAAAGTTCCTTCTGTTGATGTTGATCAAGATGGAAAAATTTCATTAAGGGGTGATGGAAATGTTACAATTCTAATCGATGGTCGACCAAGTTCTATGACTGGGGGTAACGGGAAAAGTTTATTAGATGCTATTCCTTCGAGTTCAATAGAACGAATTGAAGTTATTTCTAACCCATCTGCAAAATATGATCCTGATGGAACTTCTGGAATTATCAATATTGTTTTAAAGAAAAATAAAATCAAAGGCACCAATGGAATGATGAGTGTTTCGGGAGCGACAGGAGGATTATTAAATACTTCTCTAAGCTTTAGTGTTCGAAATTCAAAAGTGAATTCTTATGTAAATTATACATATAAATTCATGGAGGGTTATAGAAATAATTATGGAACATTAGAACAATTAAGTAATGATCAAGTTGTTTCCGTATTAGATCAAAATAGAATTGGAATGGATTCAAATATCACTCATAGTGTTAAAATTGGTTCTGATTTTTATCTAAAATCGAATCAAACTATTGGATTTTCGGTTACTGGTTCTAAAGGTAAAAGAGTAAGAACGGGCGATTTGACAAACAAGTTTTATAATGGTGTGTATGATTTGCAAAGATTATGGACAAGAAATTCTTATGATCCAACAGATCAACAAAATTTAGATATTAATTTAAATCATAAGTTTGAATTAAAAGAAAAGAAAGGAACATTAGAATCAAATATTACACAATCTTTAGGTCAGACAGATAACTATGGCTACTATAAAGAATTGTATTATAATACCAATGGGACTTTAATTAATATTGCTGCTAAAAATCAAGATTTAATTGGTAATGAAAAAAATAATGTCCTAACAGCACAAACTGATTTTACTAGAATTTTTGATAAAACAAAAGCTAGATTTGAAACTGGAGTGAAAGGTATTGTTAGAAATCTAGGTGTAAATACTAGTTCGAACACAATGGATACGTTAACCAATTTATATGTACTTGATACTCTTTCAAATTTTCAATATTCATACAACGAACAAGTTTACAGTGCGTATGCAATTTACGGACAACAAAAAGGTAAATTTAAATATCAAGGAGGTTTGCGATTTGAACAAGCTTTTCAAACTCCTTATTTAATTTCAAAAAATCAGAAATTCACAAATAATTACTTTAATGTATATCCTTCAGGACATATAAAATATAATCATAAGGAAAATACGGAATGGAGTTTGAGCTATAGTCGAAGAATCAATAGAGCTGCAGCAGAAGATTTAAATCCATTTACCAGTTATGCAGATCCTTATAATTTACGAATGGGAAATCCAGCTTTAAGACCAGAATACATCAACTCATTTGATTTAGGTTACTCAATTGACAAGAAAAAAATAAATTTCACAGGAAGTATTTATTATAGACATACGAATAACGTGATTCAACGTGTGAAAATCTTTAATTCAAATAGTTCTTCAACAATTACATTTGCAAATATTGATCAAAGTCAGAGTGGGGGATTAGAATTAGTTGTTTCTTATAAACCAACGAAATGGTGGAGAAATGTGATTTCTTTTAACGGAAGTATGATTCAATTTATTGATAATACTTCTAATTATAATTATAATAACAAAGGAATTAATATAAGTGGGAAGTATGTAGGAACTTTTGAGTATTGGAAAAAAACAATGATTACTCAAATTAACATTCAGTATAATGCTCCTCAAACTACAGCACAAGGAATCGTTCAAAGAAGAGGGGCAATTGAAGTTTCAACTGAAAAAAGTCTATTTAAAGGGAAATGGTCTGTAGGTGCAAAAGTTTCGGACGTTTTGGATAGACAAGGATTTACCTTGAAAGTGAGACAACCAACAATTCGTCAAGATTCTGAATTTAAATGGTTAACACGTCGAGTATTTCTTACTGTTACATATAAATTTGGTAAAATCGAAATGATGAATAAACCAAAAGGGACAGAAAATACAGGAGGAGGAATGGATTTTTAAATTATCTCAGTTTTTTAATTTTGATTCATCTGGATATTTTATCCCAAGGTATAAAAGTGCAGCGTCAATGCCTGAATATTTTTTGAATTCTGATTTCAACTCTTTTTGAATCGTCTTTGGGTATGTTGCTTTCGTTTTCATGATCCTTTGTTTTTATCTAAAATAGACAAAATAAATGCCACGATTTATCGAAAAGAATTTAACTGAATTGATTATTGATTTAAATGTCAGAAAAGTAATGTGAAATGTTTTACTTAATACAAGTATAAACAAAAGCAGGGGGGAAGTTCAATGGAGTAAATGAAATAGAGACAGAAGAATAAATATCTTTTAGTATTTTTTTACTTTGAATTGAATATTGAAACTGAATAAATTTGCCAGAATTTGAAAGTACTTGATGTGATTTTGAAATAATTGAATCTCTTAACTCTACTGGAAAATTAGCGAATGGTAAAGAAGAAATAACTGTATCTGCTTTGTGTAAATTATTTAGCATTAGATATTCATCGATTTTTTCGGCGCTATCATGAATTAATATCACTCGCTTATCATTAATTGATGACTTTAATAAATTAAAGAAGTTGTCATTTAATTCAAAAACCAGTAAAATAGCATCTTCAGCCATTTTTTCGATAATTTTTTTGGTAAATACACCTGTTCCAGGACCTAATTCAACTATTACTTTCACAGAATTGAAATCAACATTTTCTAACATTTTTTCAGTTAAAAAGCGAGAGCTGGGTCTGATTGAACCAACCATTTTTTTCTCCTTCAAGAATTGTTTTAAAAATGTTTTTTTTTCAGGCATGTTATTAATATTTAAGTGCTAATTTACTGTTATTAGTTATTCCTACAACATATCCTGTCAATTCTTTATTAAGAAATGGAGTGTTAATAGTTGAAGAAATAATTTCATCTTTTGTTAATGTCCATTTTTTAAAAGGGCTAAATATTGTTAAATCAGCTTTTTGATTTAATTCTATAGGATTAAAATCGATACCTAAAATATTTCTAGAATTAATTGAAAAAGCATTAATAACAGCATTTAAATTGAATTCAGCAACAGAATTTAAAGCTGGAAATGAAGTTTGAAGTCCAATAGTTCCAAAAGAGGCATTATCAAATTCCACATCTTTTTCCTCTTTATCCATTGGACGATGATCCGAAACAATAGTGTCAATTGTTCCATCAATAACACCTTTCCATAATGCAATTCTATCTGATTCTCTTCTTAAAGGAGGCATTAATTTATAATTTGAATCAAATCCTAATACATCAGTTTCATTAAAAATTAAATTAGATACATGAACATCAGCTGTGATTTTTAATCCATTTGCTTTTGCTTTTCGAATTAATTCAACACTTTCAGCACAAGATATTCCTGTAAAATGAATTGAACTATCTGTGTATTCAACCAATCTTAAATTTCTTTCTAATTGAATAATTTCAGCAATAGTTGGATCAGCCTTTAAACCTGTTTTAGTTGATGCTTCACCTTCATTTACCATTCCTTTACCTGCTAATGCATTATCTCTTGAAAAAGCGATGATTTTACCTCCAAAATTTTTACTGTACAATAAAGCTCTATACATAATTCCAGAATTTACTGGAACTAAATCATCTGAATATAAGCGAACACCAGATTGGAACATATCGTACATTTCAGAAAGGTTATTGCCTTCCATTTTTTCAGTTATAGCGCCTATTGGATATACACTTGCAACTTCTTTTTCTGCTTTCCTCAATATATATTCAACTTGCGTTTTACCATCAACAACTGGGTGTGTACTTGGTAATATTGCAACATGAGTATATCCACCATATGCAGCTGCTTGAAGTCCAGATTCGATTGTTTCTTTATGTTCTTCTCCTGGATCACAAAAACTGGCTTTTAGATCAACCCAACCTTGAGAAATATGAAGGTTTTCTTCTTCAATTAGTTTAGCTTCATTGTCTAAAATTGAATCTTCTATTTTTGTAATGATTCCATTTTCGATTAATAGATCTTTCGTTTTACCATTAAAACTTGATTGAGGATCTACAATTGTTGCTTTTTTAATTAGAATTTTCATTTCCTGTTCTTATTTTTTCCAAAATTTCAATAATGCGACTTCTATTAAAAAGAATAAAAGTGCCATAAAGATAAATATTCTCCAATATTCATAAGGTTTATCAAGCTCGATTTTTGTCAAACTTTGCCCTTCTGATATTTCTGATGCTTTGATGTGTTTGATTCCTTTTTCTACCAAATATTCATGGATTTCACTTAATGAATAATTTGTGATGTTTGATTCTGAACGATTGTAATTCAATGATATTGAACCGATATTACTTTCATCAATAATAGAATATGTTCCTGCTTTTAAATTTTCAATAGCTTCTATACCTCCAATAGAAATTGAAGTAATTCCAGAACTATGAGTTGTTCTTGGTATATAATCGGTCTCTTTACTTTTTAAATGGATGGGTGTTTCATTTTTCGAAGCATTGTAAATCGGGAATTTAGAATTTTCTCCAATTATTAATGAAATAGGGGCTTTACGCTTACTTAATTCAGCTGTTCTTAAAATAATTGTACTAAATAAAGCATTTGAAGTAAAAGAACCATATATAGGAGTTAAACAGCTTGCGTATAAGTAAATATTAGATCTCCCTATTGATTTTAAAAGTAAAGGGGAACCATTCTGTAATTTGATTAGGTCAATTGCTAATGAATTCCCTGTTTTATTTGTTTTGTAAGCTTTTGATATGGAAGGTAAATTTAAATTGTCTGGTTTTTTCTCAAAAACTGTTTTAAAAAATGGATCTTCATAATTGATGTTTTTTATTGAAACGCCATCTGAAATTTCACTTGAAATCATTGGCATGTTAACGCTACTAAGAAATGAATTCCAAGAGTTCAAATCAATTTTTTCTCCAGGAAATAAAGATAATGTTCCACCATTATTAACATAGTCTTTTAAGTTTTGGCCTAAACCAGATTGAATTTCTTTTGCTCCATTTAATACAACAATATCTTTGTTCTCAAGCGATTCAAGTGTAAATTGATTTTGATTAATTTCTTCAACTTTATAATAGTTATCTAAACTGTAAACAATTGAAACATTATTGACCGCATTTTCACCATTAATCACTAAAATATTAGTGTTTGAAGCAACTGAATAACTGAAATAATATTCGTCATCAGAGTAGAATTGTTTGTCATTTACAGTTACTATTCCTTTTTTAACTCCTTGTTTTTGTTCAGTATAATTGAAAACTGTAGATGTATAATTATTAGCTGGTATATCTAAAAAGACATCTCTTTTAATTGAATTTACCTCAAGGTGAACTTCAACATTGACTAAATCTTTGTCACTGTAATTATGAACCCTAACATTCAATTCATTGTTTTCTCCAATTTTTTGAACAGGTGATGTAAACCAAGCAGAATCAATCGTTAAATTGCTGTTATCTTGAGCTGAAATTAAAACAGGATAATAATAAGCATCTTCATCTTTTTTTAATTTCTCAAATGAAGTAGATGATTTTTGAAAGTCAGATAGTATTACAAATTGTTTAGCACCAATTTTTTGATTTGTTGAATGTTCGTTTTCAATTGCAGCTTTTTCCCAATTAATAACTTCGTCAAGCGAACGAACAATAGGACATAATTCAATTTTATCTAAACGTTCTAGTGCTTCAATTTTTGTGACTAAATGTTGTTCTAAACCACTTAAGTTATTTGAAACCAACATAAATCGTGTATCTAAACTTGATTTATGGATCATTTTACGAGCCATTTCTCTAGCTTCTGAAAGTAATTCACCTTCTGTCCCTTTTGTAGACATTGAAAATGAATTATCAATGTAAATTGCCAAAAGTGGTTTCCCTCCTTTTGAATTGTTAGTAGATACTGGAATATATGGTTGAGCAAAGGCAAAAACTATAAAAGTAAATGCGAGTAATCTTGCGATTAATAGGAGTAAATGCTTTAATTTCTGAGTTGAGCGTGTTTGTTGATCAACTGCTTTAATAAAATGTAAACTAGAAAAGTAAAGAGTTTTGTATTTTCTAAAGTTGAATAAATGTATAATAATCGGTATTAATAAAACACCAAAAGCCCATAGAAATTCTGGATACACAAACTTCATGATTCAAATATAGTCACAAA
>CALPUT020000139.1 GCA_943326825.2 Chryseobacterium gleum
CGAATAGAACCTCTTTCAATTGTTGAATAACCTACTTCACCGTGAATATCTGTTAAATCCAACGCATTTTTATAAGCATCTAAGCTGAATGGTGCTTTTGCCATTTCAGCTCTTTCTGCATCTGTTAATTCTTGAACTTTGTCATAAAATCCTGGAATAGTGATGTGATTATTTTCATCATGCATTGATCCAATCATCTTTGCAAGTACGTTAATTGGATTAGCAACACATCCACCATATAATCCAGAATGTAAATCCCTGTTTGGACCAGTAACTTCAACTTCTAAGTAACTTAATCCTCTTAATCCAGTTGTAATTGAAGGTGTTTCATTATTGATCATTCCTGTATCAGATATCAAAATAATATCAGCAGCTAAACGTTCATGATTTGCTTTACAAAAAGTTCCAAGGTTTTCACTTCCAATTTCTTCTTCCCCTTCAATCATAAACTTCACATTACAAGGAAGTTCATTTGCTTTCATCATCGATTCAAATGCTTTCAAATGCATAAACATTTGCCCTTTATCATCACAAGCACCTCTAGCAAAAATGGCACCTTCAGGGTGAATCTCCGTTTTTTTGATAACTGGTTCAAATGCTGGACTTGTCCATAATTCAATTGGATCTGCAGGTTGAACATCGTAATGACCATAAACCAAAATAGTTGGTAAAGATGGATCTATCAATTTCTCACTGTAAACAATTGGATGTCCAGCTGTTTCACATATTTCAATATTATCAGCTCCGGCATCTTTCATGAATTTAGCAATTTCTTCTGCTGTTTTACGAACATCATTTTTGAAAGCTAAATCTGCAGAAACAGAAGGAATTTTTAATAAATCAATTAATTCATTTAAGAATTTATCTTTATTATCTTGAATATACGTCTGAGTGTTTTTCATTTTATTTCAATTACTGATTACAACAAAACTAACTATAAAGGAATTAATGTTCGTGTTTTTTATAAAACATTTGTTATAAATCAATTGATTTACTTCAAATTAATCTTTAAAAATAAAGACTGTCCCGATTTTAATGTAAACGAAACATCACTAAAGTCTGGTGGACCAAATTTTCCGAATTTATTATTAGAAAAGCCATAAGGCTCAATTGGATAACCGACAAGATTCGTAGTCATTTTTCCATTTTTATCTTGATCTTGAAGAACAGCAATACCATATGTTCCAACTTCAAGTTTAGAAATAGTAACTTTCATATTTGAGCTTGATACAGGAATAATTTTCCCTAAATGAACTTTGTCAGCTTCAGGAAATCCGTTTTTTTTAAAAACACCTATCCTTAAATTTCCCTTTTTACTCAAATCTAATCCTGTAACTTCTAAAATCAATTCTGCTTCATTTGTAGCTATAATTGAAGTGTTTAAAATTAAAATTAGAAAAAATAAAAAGATGTTTTTCATTTCTTAAAATAAGCTATTAATTCATCAGCTGCTAACTTTCCACTTATTAATGCTGGCGGCATCCCTGGACCTGGAACAGTTAATTGCCCAGCATAAACCATATTTTTGAGTTTCTTATTGTTCAACTTTGGCTTTAAAATAGCCGTTTGTTTTAACGTATTCGCTAATCCGTATGCATTTCCTTTAAAGCTATGATAATCAGAAACAAAATCATTTAAACAGTATGATTTCTTGTATACAATATTATCTCCAATTTTCAGATCAATCTGCTTTTCTAAACGCTCAAGTATTATTTTAAAATAATGTTCACGTATTTCTTCTGTATCCTCTAAACCAGGTGCAATAGGAATTAATACAAATAAATTCTCATTGCCTACGGGAGCTATATTCTTATCAGTTTTAGAAGGATTACAAACATAAAACAATGGCTTTTCTGGCCAAGATGGATTGGAATAAATTTCACTTGAATGATCATCTAAACTTTCATCAAAAAACAATGTGTGATGATTTAAAGAAGGGATTTCCGTATTAACTCCTAAAAAGAAAATCAATGATGATGGTGCTAATGTCCTTGAATTCCAGTATTTATCGTTGTAATTTCTAACTTCTTTTGGTAAAAGAGTTTCCATGTGCTTATAATCTCCAGCTGCAACCAGCGCATCAAATTGATGGACATTTCCATTCACTATTAATTCTGTTGCCTTATTACCTTCAACATTAATCGAGTCAACATCCGCATTAGTTATAATTTCAACCCCTAAATCTAAAGCCAATTGCTCCATTGATTGGATAATTTGAAACATCCCATTTTTTGGATACCATGTTCCCAACATTAATCCTGCATAGTTCATTAAACTATATAATGCAGGAGTGTTTTCTGGAGCTGAACCCAAAAACAACACAGGAAAATCCATCAAAGCAGTTAATTTATGGTCCTTAAAATACTTCCTCACAAATTTTTTGAAATTGGAGAATAAATTCAATTTAAAAACCCCTCTAATAACTTCTGGCTCAATAAATTCAAGTAAAGATTTACCAGGCTTATAAATTAATTTATCCATGCTAGTATCATACTTATACTTTGCATCCTCCATGAATTCAACCAACTTCTTTCCTGCTCCTATTTCAATAGATTCAAATAACTCTATCAACTCTTTTTCTTCAGAGGGAATATCTAACTTAACTTTATCTTTAAAAACAATTGAAAAAGACGGATTAAGTTTTGTTAATGAATAAAAGTCTTCCCTTTTTCTTTGAAAATCAGAAAAATATCCATCAAAAACTTCTGGCATCCAATACCAACTTGGGCCCATTTCAAACGTAAAACCTTCCTCTGAAAACTTACGATTTCTACCACCTACTGTAGGATTTTTTTCAAATAATGTAACTTTAAAACCAGCATTAGCTAAATATGTAGCAGCTGCAAGACCCGAAAAACCTCCACCTATTACAGCAATCTTTTTACTCATCATCTTTTCGTTATTTATTCAAAATAATTCTTCTAAATTCTTCAATACTTGATATAGAAGTGAAATTTGAAGGTAAATCAATTTTACTAAACAAATAACTAGAACCAGACCAATAAAACTGTGATTTAGAACAATTGTTTGCTAATTGATACACCATTTTCTTGAATTTCTCAGTCCCAGGATACATTAACATAAAAGCAATAACTTTTGGAATTGGATGTTCATTTAATAAACCGATGATGTTATTTACCGGAACTAACTGTCCTAAATACAAAGTCTTGTAACCTTCTGCTCTCAACATATAATCAGTAAACAATAAACCAATTTCATGTGTTTCTGTTTCAGGTAAAACTAAAACAAAATCGTAGTTTTCCTTTTCTGAAACAGGTAATAAATCTATCTCAACAATTAATTTTTGACGAATAAAATTAGAGATAAAATGCTCTTGTATTGGAGTCATATCATCTTTTTCCCACATTAGCCCAATTCGTTCTAATAAAGGATAAATGATTTTAACCATGAAATCAAATGTTGAAAATGATTTCTTTATTATTTCATACTCCTCTGAAATTTTTGTTTGATCAAATTCCAAACCAGCTGTCAACAAATTTGTAATTGATAATTCAATTTTCGAATCATCTACTTGAATTTGAGATTCAATTGTTTTTAGTTTAACTTTAATCTCTTCTTTAGATAAACTTGCTACTTTAGAAATTTTAACTCCTGCCTTTTGCAAAACTGATATTGATAATAATTTTTTTAAATCATCATCATTGTAATAACGATAACCTGTATCTGTTCTACTTGGATTCAACAAATTATAGCGTTGTTCCCAAATACGAATTGTATGTGCTTTTATTCCTGAGTAATTCTCAAGCTCTTTAATAGAATAATTTCTCATATCAATTTTTTTTTCGGGTGTAAAAATAGTGTGTAAAAAAGGTACTTAACAAAAGTAATAATAGGTTGTATATCGAATCCTCTATGGGAATGGTTCCTAATCGAATTCCAAAATTATGAGCATCGTTGTACCAAACGATAGGTTCTTTAGTAAAACTTCCAGTAAGTGTACTATTCACTATTAAAAAAGGGATTAAAGCAATAATATAGGTCAACATAAAATCTGTCATAAACTTTGGATTATAAAGATTAATGACAAAAACAGCAACTCCTGCTAATAAAAATGATGAAAAAGTGTAATATTGATCACTATTTAAAACACCTATTAAAACAATTAATATTGAAAAAATCAACCAAAATATTGATGTAAATCGAGTCGAAAAAGGATTTTTAAAATATGCTTTCAAGACATAATGTATAAATGTACACGAAAATGGAACTGTAATAAAAAACAACCATTCTTCAAGTGGTAATTTAAATAAACGAGGTCCTATTATATAAAAATCATTAAATCCCCAAACTCCTTTGTAAGTAAATAAACTGTCCCAAGGAATAAATAAAATTGCCGTTAAAAAAATAGCAAAGATTAATGCTTTAAAGTACTTATAGAAAGCAACTTTCTTGTCAAATGACAGAAAAATTGTTCCGAATGTTGCAATATTTAACCATAAATAAAGACTCATTTCGCTGCGTTTTCTTGTTTTGCTTTTATATAATATTTTCTTGGAACAAACAACATTCCAAAGCATTCTCCATCTTCTTTTCCTAAATGTTTGTGATGAATTTTATGCGCAAAGCGAATTGCTTTGAAGTAAGGATGTTCAGCTTTTTTAAACCATTTAATTCGTTGATGAATAAATACATCATGAATAAATACATAGCATAAACCATAAAACAGAATTCCCAAACCAATACTAACACTGATTCCATTATGATAAATCATCCCCAACATGATACACAACCAACTTGGAATTGCAAATATCAAAAAGAACATATCATTCTTTTCGGTTTTCTTTTTATGAGGAATATGATGATCTTCATGTAAAAACCAACCAAATCCATGCATGAAATATTTGTGTGCTAACCAAGCAACAAATTCCATACCTATAAATGTGAGTATAAAAACGATTAAGTTCATATCAATTTTAAACTTAAAATTATAAAAAATATAAATTGTGATATAAATACAATTTTAGAGATACCACTTGTATTAACTGAAAATTTAGAATAAATAAACATTGCTAAAAATCCAATTAAAAACCAAGAAATATAGTTGTATAATGGAATCTCTCCTAAAGTCCAATTCCAATAATTAAGAGCAATAGCAGTTGGCTCCATAACTAAATCAAACAGAACCATAAAAAAACTACCTATTAATAAACGATATCTTTTGTTTACAGTAAAATACTCAGATAAATGCCATGCACCAAAACTTAAAATAGCCCAATTTACACCAATAATTAATGGAACTTGATATACTCTAAAACCTAAACTATTACCGTAAGAATAATTACCAAAAATGTAACCAGTATGAACTCCTATTTGTTCAGCTATAAAACCAATTAAAAATACAATTACAAAAGGCTTAAGAAAATGATTAATATCTGATTTTAATGATATTAAAACAAGTAATAATGTTAAAAATAAATTAAAAAAAGACAATTCTTTAAATGTATTTTCATATGAAGTGAACATACCTATAATTCCTACTAATAGAAAAAACACAAAAGTTATTGCCAAATAATTATTTAACTTTTCAATTCTCATTTATAAAAAATTAAAAGAATGTCTTAAATATCCTTGAAAAAATAAACCATATTTTTTTGCATTTGGAATTCTTACCCGTCCATTTAATAATATTTGAGGTTCTAATTTTTTTATTTTTTTCAACAAACCAAAATAATAAACGTATGCTATATATACTCCAAATCTTGTATTATATGGTAATTTTTTAATTCCTTCAAACCCCATAGCAAAATCTAATTCAATATCTCTCTCTATTTGCTTTTTGGTTTGTTTGCTAAAATTATCCATATCTATATTTGGGAAATAAGTCCTTCCCAAAGTGTGATAATCATCTTTTAAATCTCTTAAAAAATTTATTTTTTGAAATGCACTTCCTAGTTTCATAGCATAAGGCTTCAATTCTAAATAATGATTTTCATCTCCATTTAAGAAAACTTTTAAGCACATTAGTCCTACTACTTCAGCACTTCCAAGAATATACTCCTCATATTTATCCTGACTGTAAGATTGAGGTTCTAAATCCATTTTCATGGAATGTAAGAACTGTTCTATTAATTCTCTTGGAATCTCATATTTATTTACAACTTGTTGAAAAGCATGTAAAATTGGATTTGTACTGATTTTTTGATCAATTGCTTTATATGTATCAATAGTTAACGAATCTAACATTTCACTCTGTTCATAACCATGAAATGAATCCACAATTTCATCTGCTAAACGAACAAATCCGTATATACCATAAATAGAGTTTCTGATTTCTAATCCTAAAGACCGAATACCCAAAGAAAATGACGTACTGTAATCGTTTGTCGTTTGTTTAGCTATCTTAAAAGATAAGTTATCGTATATGTTTTTCATAGTTTCACTTGTCATTAGAATAATACATACTCAAAGATACAATTTGTTTAATAAATAATAACATTTTATTAAACAAAATAAAATTATTTTTGTCCAAAAAGTTCAAACAACTTTTTTTCTCTAAAATCAAATATCTCGTTTAGCTTTGGTTTTACTAGAAAAGGATGAATTAATCTACCTAAAAAACCAAATGGTAATTTATAATCTACTA
>CALPUT020000140.1 GCA_943326825.2 Chryseobacterium gleum
TCTCCTTCAGAAACAATTCCAATTTTCACTTTTTTTGTTGCCGATTCTTCTGAATAACTTTCAGATACACCAACAAAAAGATTAAGTATTATGGGGAAAATTAATACTGGAATCACAATCATCGTCATAAACGTTCTGCGATCTCTTAAAGTATCTTTTAATTCTTTTTTGAATATTGTAAAAATCATAGGTTCTAGTTATTTGATGATTCTTTTACGATTTTAATAAACTCAGTTGTCAAATTCTCTGTCGTCATTTGATTTTTGAATTCTTCTAATGATGCATTATAAAGTAAATTTCCCTTGTGAATGATAGCAATGTCGTCACATAATAAATCAACTTCGCTCATGATATGGCTGGAAAAAATAACGGTTTTACCTTCTTGTTTACAATCACGAATTAGTGTAATTATATTTTCAGCAGTTATTACATCTAAACCACTTGTTGGCTCATCAAAAACAATAACTTGTGGATCGTGAATCATTGTTCTACAAATAGAGACTTTTTGTTTCATCCCTGTACTTAATTTTCCAATGCGTTTATTTTGGAAATCATGCATGTCTAAAAGAGTGAATAATTTGTCTTTACGTTCTTTTAAATCAGAAGAAGAAACACTGTAAAGTGCTGCGAAATAATCGATCAATTCATTTGGTGTTAAACGCGCATATAGACCTGTAGAACCAGTTAGAAAGCCGATTTTTTTTCGAGCTTCTTGCGGATTTTGAATAGCGTCAATTCCAGCAATTTTAATTGAACCTGAAGTCGGTTGAAATATTGTAGAAAGCATTCTTAATGTTGTTGTTTTTCCCGCTCCATTCGGACCAAGTAAAGAAAAAACTTTTCCTGGTTCACATTTAAATGAAATAGAATTAACCGCAATTGATTTTTTATCGGTTGTATTTAATTCTTTCTGTTGTTGTTTAGATAGAATAAATTCTTTGTAAAGATTAGTGACTTCAATCATTTGATCGTTATTTATGAAGTGAAATTAAAAAGAAAAAAATAAATGATTTTCAAAAAATGATGAAAGGTGAATTTTTAGGAACAAAAAAAGCGACTAGTATTTTTATTAGTCGCTTACCTAAAATGTAAAAACAAAAATTCTATTTTTTTCTTCTATTTCTTTCGCTCATTATCAAGCGTAATTCTCTACTTGTTTGTCCTGCAACAGATGTGTTTTCATCAGCTCGTCTTAGAAGATAAGGCATTACTTCTTCAATTGGTCCAAAAGGCACATATTTAGCAACTCTATAGTTGTTGAAAGCAAGATTGTAAGAAATATGATCACTCATACCTAAAAGTTGAGCGAAATAGATGCGTGAATCATCTTTTGCCAGGCCTTTTTTTGTTATTAAATCAGCTAAATAATTTGAACTGTCTTCATTATGAGTTCCGGCACAAAGTGAAATTATATCTATGTTATCAATAATTAACTCGAGTGCTTTGTTGAAGTCTTTGTCAGAAGCTTCTTTAGTTGGTTGAATCGGAGAAGGATAGACTTTTTGTGCGGCTCTTTCTCTTTCTTTTTCCATGTAAGCACCACGCACCAATTTAATTCCATAGAAATATTTACCTTCTCTCGCTTCTTTGATTTCTTTTTCCAAAAATGCTAATCGATCGTGACGGTACATTTGTGCTGTATTGTATACTATCGCTTTTTCAAGATTATACTTTTTCATCATTTGAACGCAGATACGGTCAATTGTATCTTGAATCCATGTTTCTTCAGCATCAATAAAAACGGGAATTCCGGCATCATAACCTGCTTTGCAAATGATATCTACACGATTGATAACAGCTTGTAATTCTTTTTGTTCAGAATCAGATAGATTCGCATTTTCAGGATTAGCTTTTTCTAATATGTCAAAACGTGAAATACCTGTTACTTTAAAAACTCCAAAAGGAATATGCTTACTGTTTTTTGCTTCTTGAATAGTTGCTACAATTTCTTTAACTGTTGCATCAAAATCTTCTTCACTAGTTTTACCTTCAATCGAATAATCTAAGATTGTTCCAATACCAAAATCACCAAGTTGTTTAATTGTTTTAGCGCAATCTGGGATTGTTTCACCTCCACAGAACTGATGGAAAATTGTACTTTTAATAATTCCCTTGATAGGTAACTTTGCTTTTAATGAGAAATTAGTCATAGTTTTTCCCATTTTAACCATCGATGGATTTCCAACAATTTTAAATAGCCAATAAGCTTTTTTCAAATCTTTATCAGATTTACTTTTAAAAGCAATTTCTGTATTGTCAAACGATATCATAGTGCAATTTTATAGGACAAAAGTAATTCCTTTTTTGATAAGTTGTATGTATTCTAAAAGTGTTTATTTACATTTGTTTATATATTCGAGTAAGACTTTTAGACATGGTAAAAATTAATGCTTCAGATTATCAGATTGAATTAGGTAATTTAGTTCAATCTTCATTTTCTAATTTATTGAAAGAGAGATATTCTCATTCAAAGGTTGTGATAATGGTAGATGAAAATACCCATGATAATTGTTTAGAATATTTATTGACCAATTTTGAAGAATTAAAAGAAGCTGAAGTAATGTTGCTTCCGAATGGGGAAGAGAACAAGGTTATGGAAGTGTGCTTTCAAGTTTTTGAAGCTTTATCTGAATATCAGATTGGTAGAAAAGATTTGGTCATTAATCTTGGTGGAGGAGTAGTTACTGATATGGGTGGATTTATTGCTTCTATTTTTAAAAGAGGTATTGATTTTATAAACATCCCAACGACTTTATTATCTATGGTAGATGCTTCTATTGGCGGCAAAACTGGAATTGATTTGGGACCTTATAAAAATCAATTGGGTACATTTACCAATCCAAAAGCGTTATATATTGATATCTTATTTTTACAGACTCTGCCAGCTGAAGAATTAATGAATGGTTATGCAGAAATGTTAAAACATGCTTTAATTGCTGATCCAAATTACTGGGAAGAATTGACATCAATTACAACATTGGATGATTTAGTTGACAATGATTTGATAAAAACGTCAATTGATATAAAAAATAATATAGTATTAAATGATCCCAAAGAAGCATGTGATCGTAAGAAATTGAATTTTGGTCATACAATTGGACACGGTTTGGAAGGTTTTTTCTTGGATAAAGAACCTATTTCACATGGTTATGCTGTTGGTTTAGGAATGTTAGCTGAAAGTTATATTGCCTATAAACGTACAATCTTACAAGAAGATAAATGGTTAGATATTGAACGTGTTTTGACTTCGGTTTTTCCAAAAATAGAGATTAAAGAATCTGAAATTCCAGAAATAATTGAGTTGATGAAAAACGACAAAAAGAATTTTAACAGTGAAATCAAGGGCTGCATGTTGACTGATATAGGTAAATGTGACTTTGATCAATCATATGGTAAAAAAGAAATCGAAGAAGCAATTCGTTATTTAATAGAATTTTAGTTTCTAAGATTACAGTTTATATTTTAGATTGGTAAATTGTAAAATTTAAAAAATAGATTATTTTTTTAGCTGAATTAATTTAGCTTTAATAGACTCTAATTTAGCAATAACTTCAGAACTTTCAGTTGATTCAATAGGCTGATTATTATCCATTTGTATCTCTTCTTTTGATTTAATAAAGTTTTTTGCACCTTCAAGTGTAAAACCTTTTATTTTTACCAAATGATAAATCTTGTTAAAATTTCGAATGTCTTTTATAGTGAAAAGACGGTTTCCTTTCTTGTTTTTCTTTGGTTGAAAGATAGAGAATTCTTTTTCCCAAAACCTTATTAAAGAAGTGTTTACCTGAAACATTTCAGCTACTTCACCGATGGAATAATACAGTTTTTTAAGATCTTTTTCTTGAATTTCAATCACAATACAAATATGTTAATATCCCGAAAATAGTTATTAATTTTGTAATCGCAATGCAAGACGTTAATTTGAAAAAAATATTTATAGGATTAAGTTATTATTTGTTTTCTCTGACAAGTATGGCTCAATCTCCTGCAACATTAGATTCGCTTGCTAATTCTCCAATTCAAAGTATTATTTCTTTAGACGATACTGTTAAAATAAAGAACAGCAAACAGGTAGACGAAATCATCTCATTCGCAAAGACATTTTTAGGAACGCCTTATCATTATGCAGGTTCATCTCCTTCAGGTTTTGATTGCTCAGGATTCATTTATTATGTAATGGGCAATTTTGGAATGACTTTAACACATTCTAGCTATGGAATGGCTGAGTTCGGAGAAACAGTAAAGCTTTCAGAGCTTAGACCTGGAGACTTAATGTTTTTTAAAGGAAGGAATGTTAATGCAACACAAGTAGGACACGTTTCCTTAGTGGTAGAAGTAACGCCAGATGCTATAATGTTTATTCATTCATCTACTTCAAGAGGAGTAGTTATTGAGAATTTCAAAACTAGTAGATATTTTATTCCAAGATTTTTAAAAGCAAAACGATTAGATTTCGGAGTTGAAGATTCGAAATAATTAAAAATCGGATTTGCGATAAAGTTGATGCCATACTAGGTAGACAAATCCTAAAAATGCAGAAAGACCTCCGATAATAAATGTAAAAGGAACAGTTTCAAAGGTATTATTGTAGGTTAACATTGTTGAAAAAGAGCCAGCCATGATTCCTAATTCCAGGGCGATAAACATTGTTCCAGCTCCAATACCTCTTCTATGTATTGCTGATAAATCTGCAGTCCAAGCAAAAAGCGTAGGACTTGTGATTCCTGTTGCAAATCCGAATACAATTGAAGCAATTGAATAGGAGAGAGGTGTTTTAGCATAACCTATTAAAATCATACTTATTACTAAAATAAACATACCGATTGACAGCGTTTTTCTTCGGCCTATTTTGTCTGAAAGAGACCCAAAAAACAAACGAACAAAAATAGTACAGACTACATAAAATATAAAAAACCAACCTTTATTTTGGATTCCTACATACTTTGAGATATCTGGAGTTAATACAAAAATAACACCAGAGCAAAAAGCTGATAAAAACATTACAATCGCAGCAGGGAAAACATTACGTTCAAGTATATCTTTGGAGGGGACTTTTAGTAATTTAAATTTAAATTTTACTGGTTTTTCAAGTGATTCTTTTACAAAGAAAATGAGTATAGACGAAAAAATTGAGAGAGCACTAGCAATTATGAATAAATTATTAATCCCAACCAAATCGCAAATTGTTGAGCCTAATCCTTGTCCTACTCCAATTCCAAGCGAAGTAAAAGTGCCCCAGATCCCCATTCCTATTCCTCTTTTGTTTGTAGGTAAGATATCTGTCATTAAAGCGGTTGATCCAGTGGGCATAAAACCTGCGCTTAAACCATGAAGAAAACGTAAAAACAAAAAGAAAGCAACTGAAATTGATAATGGATAAAATAAACTAACAATTATAGAAAAGGCAACACCTATGTACATTACTTTTTTTCGACCAATTAGATCAGATAATCTTCCAGAAAAAGGTCTAGCTAGAGCAGATGAAAGTGTAAATAAGACAAAAATTAAACCTTTTCTATCGGCACCTCCAAGCTCTGTTATGAAATCATTTAATTCTGGGATGATTAAATTAAAACTGGTCATAAATAAAAACATTGACCAACAAATTATCCAGAAATTTTTACTGTAATTGAACATAAGTTATACAAAGGTAATTTTATTTCGAAGCTTCGATTTGTATTAAACTAAATCTTTTAACAAAAAATGGAATCTTTCTGAAAAAAGAATTAATTTAGAAAATCTAATATTATGAAATGGTAAAAGAAGCTACTTTTGGTGCAGGATGTTTTTGGTGTATTGAAGCATGTTATAAAGAAGTGAATGGTGTTACTTCAGTTACACCAGGTTATACAGGTGGAAAAACTGAAAATCCAACTTATGAAGAAGTTTGCTCAGGCAATACCGGACATGCTGAAGTAGCAAGAATTGTTTTTGATGATGAATTAATTTCATATGAAGAATTGTTAGAGTTATTTTGGTTTCTTCATGATCCAACACAATTAAATCGTCAAGGTGGAGATATTGGAACACAGTATAGATCTGTTATTTATTACCATGATGATTTGCAAAAAGCAATTTCTGAGAAGTTTAAAAATAAACTACAATTAGAAAAAGTCTGGGAAAATCCAATCGTAACTGAAATTAGTCCAATAAGTAAATTCTATTCGGCAGAAGAATATCATAAAGATTATTTTAATAAAAATCCTCAAAATCAATATTGTACTTTTGTGGTGAGACCTAAAGTTGAAAAATTTAAAAGTGTATTTTCACAAAGATTGAAAAACTAATTTTTTATATTCCAAAATCTAGGAATGTTACCGACTGAAATTTTATCTAAAAACATTTTGATTTCTCCATTAAATTGGGGAATGGGCCATGTGGCTAGGTGTATTCCATTGATTAATATGTTTTTAAAACAAAATAACACTGTTTTTATTGCATGTAATAAAGATCAAAAAGAAATTTTTGAATTTTATTTTAACCAATTGGAAGTTACTTACATTAATCATAATGGTTATCCTTTCAGATTTAATGGGAAAGGTAGATTTTGGTTAGATATGTTAGTTTCCTTTCGTCCTTTATCAAAAAGAAAATCA
>CALPUT020000141.1 GCA_943326825.2 Chryseobacterium gleum
TACAATTTTGATTTGGAAAACTCTAGTTTTGGAATTACGAATTTAGTTGTCGCTGCTATTTTCACTTTTCAACTCTATTTTGATTTTTCTGGATATACCGATATTGCAATTGGTTCTTCTAAAATGTTAGGAATTGATTTAAAAGAAAATTTTCAATTTCCTTTGGGCTCAAAATCAATTACAGATTTTTGGCGTAAATGGCATATTTCATTGACTTCTTGGTTAACAAATTATATCTTCTACCCTGTCTCATTTCGAATGCGAAAGTGGAACAAAATAGGTGTAATTTTAGCAATTACAATCACATTTTTAATCTCAGGTATATGGCATGGATTCGCTATAACGTTTATAATCTACGCTTTACTTCACGCTCTCTATTTAATCATTGAATTAATCACTCAAAATCAACGAGAATTTATTAAACAAAAACTCCCTTCATATATTCATACACTTCTAAGTACTATCATAACGTTTAATTTGGTTAGCTTAAGTTTGATTTTATTTAGAAGTGATTCAATTCAAAAAGCTTTTTCCATTTTAAAATCTATTTTTGATTTCAAGCAATTTTTTCCACCAAATTGGGAGAGAGATTTCTTTGCAAAATTAGCAACAGGAGGTGAATTAGATATCTTGTTCAACTTTTATGTAACTTCAATTCTATTATTATTAATGCTTCTATTGGAGAAAAAAATTAGAATATTGATTCAAAAAAATAAGTTTAATTGGCTTTACTTTACAATATGCATCTTGTTGATTTTTGTGTTTGGTGTTTTTAAAAGTCGTGATCAATTTATTTACAGTCAATTCTAAAATGAAAAATCTAAAAAAAATAGCGTTTTCAATAGGCTTAGTAATTTGCTTGCTTTTCATTTTGGAAAAAGTCTATGATCATTTTATTTACCAAAATAAAAATATAAAAACCAATTTTATTTCTACTGAAAAAGTAAATGCTGAAATTTTATTTGAAGGATCTTGTATTCCTTATCAAACAATTAATCCTAGTATTATTCAAAATGAAACAGGTTTAAAAACATATAATTTAGCTTCGAATCATTCTGATTTAGCAGAAAATTATTTAAATATCTATTTGTATTTAAACAATAATCCTGCACCAAAAATTATCTTTCTATTTACTGGACCAGAAACATTTGATGAAAATTACAATGGATTTAATAGCTATAGATATACTTGCTTTGTGGATGATCGAAAGGTAGATGAAGTTATCAACGAATTAGATCCAAATTATCATAAATATCTTTGGTTTCCTTTTATGAAATATGCCTATTATAATTCTAAAATAACATTTCCCGTATTACAAGGTGTAAAACATTATTGGAGTAATAAACACTTACCCTATTTAATTGATGGATACGATTCTCCTTTTAAAACGATAGATAAATTTAATCCATTATTTAAAGATTTATACAAAAATCAATTTGAATTCCAATGGTCAAAAAATCGTGAAAAATATTTGATGAAAATCATTAAACTTTGTCAAGCATCTAAAATTCAACTTGTCTTATTTGATCCACCATCGTTATTATTGAATATTAAAAAACACCAAAATAATCGAAAAATTATTCGAAAAAAAATTAATGCTATTGCACGAAAAAACAATATCTCTTTTTGGACATTTGACTCTTTAAAAGTTTGTTATCAAAAAGAAAAATTTGTTTCAAACTATCATCTAATTGAATCAGAAAGTATTAAATTCAATAAATCATTAGCGAAATCGATTAACAGAAAAATAAAATATGGCTTTAATTAAGGGATGTAGAGGCTTTGAACCTCAATTTGGAGAAGATTGTTATTTGGCTGAAAACGCAACTGTAATAGGTGATGTAATCATGGGTGACCAATGTTCAGTTTGGTTTAACACAGTCGTAAGAGGTGATGTTAATTCTATTCGCATAGGAAATAAAGTGAATATCCAAGATGGCGCTGTTTTGCATTGTACTTATGAAAAAACAAAAGTTACGCTTGGTAATAACGTTTCGATTGGTCACAACGCTTTGGTTCATGGCTGCACAGTTGAAGATAATGTGCTAATTGGAATGGGCGCAATTGTTATGGATAATTGCTATATCGAATCGAATTGTATTATCGCTGCTGGAGCAGTTCTTTTGGAAGGCACGCGTATTGAGAGTGGTTCTGTTTACGCAGGGATTCCAGCTAAAAAAGTAAAAACACTCACAAAAGAGCTATTTGAAGGAGAAGTTCAACGCATTGCTAATAATTATGTGATGTATTCAAGTTGGTTCAAGTAATTACAAATTTTGAATTTTTTAAAACTAATATTATGCATGATATACAATCAAAAGCTGATATTGAATTATTCGTCAATACATTTTATGATAAGGTATTGAAAAATGAATTGTTAGCGCCTTTTTTTCAGCATTTGAATTTTGAGAATCATTTACCAAAAATGGTTTTCTTTTGGTCATTTGTTTTATTGGACGAACCGGGCTATACAACAAATGTAACTGATAAACATATGAATATGCCTTTGAAAAAAGAACATTTCGATGTTTGGTTAAACTTGTTCAATACAACTCTAGATGAATTATTCACAGGAGATAAAGTTGAATTAGCAAAACAACGAGCAGCAGTTATTGGTTGGACGATTGGAAACAAATTGGAATCGAGAAGTTAGTTTGCAAATTACTATTGTATTTATTCTATTGACTAAATTTCTTAACTTTGTAGCATCATGGTAAAAATCAGAGATATTGAATTAGGAGAGTTTCCACTTTTGTTGGCTCCAATGGAAGATGTAAGCGATCCGCCATTTCGTGCTTTATGTAAAAAACATGGCGCAGATTTGATGTATACTGAATTTATTTCTTCTGAAGGTTTAATTCGTGATGCTGCTAAAAGCGTTCAAAAATTAGATATATACGAATACGAAAGACCTGTTGGTATTCAAATATTTGGTTATGATATTGAAAGCATGAAGGAATCTGCTCGAATAATCGAGCGAACGAATCCTGATCTATTAGATATTAATTACGGTTGCCCAGTTAAAAAAGTAACTTGTAAAGGTGCTGGAGCTGGAATGTTACAAGATATTCCGAAGTTGATAAAAATGACAGAGGAAATAATTAAAGTGACTAATTTACCTGTGACAGTAAAAACACGATTAGGTTGGGACGATAAAACTAAATTCGTTGTTGATACAGCTGAAAGATTACAAGATGTAGGTGTTGAGGCGATTTCAATTCATGGCAGAACTCGTCAACAACTCTATAAAGGTGATGCTGATTGGACATTAATCGGAGAAGTGAAAAATAATTCAAGAATGAATATTCCTATTTTTGGTAATGGTGATATTGATACACCTGAAAAAGCATTAGAATACCGAAATAAATATGGAGTAGATGGCATTATGATTGGTCGAGCAAGTATTGGTTACCCTTGGATTTTCAATGAAGTGAAACATTTCATGAATACAGGTGAATATTTAGCAAAACCGGGGATTAAAGAACGAGTTCAAATCACTAGAGATCATTTATTAATGAGCGTAGAATGGAAAGGCCCTAAATTAGGTGTCGCTGAAATGAAACGTCATTACACTAATTATTTCAAAGGAATTGCTCATTTCAAGGAACATAAACAAAAGTTAGTCACTACTTTTGACTTAAATGAAATTCTAGACACACTTAAATATGTTGAAGAAAATGCTGATTCATTTGAATTAGTTTAGAAATATTAAACATAAAAAAATCCGGATTTAAATCCGGATTTTTTTTAGATGAATTTTATTTTTTTAATCATTCAATTTCAAAATCGCCATAAACGCATCTTGAGGAATTTCTACACGTCCAACTTGACGCATTCTTTTCTTTCCTTCTTTTTGTTTTTCTAATAATTTACGTTTACGAGAAATATCACCTCCATAACATTTTGCTGTAACATCTTTACGTAATGCTTTAATTGTTTCACGAGCAATAATTTTTGCTCCAATTGCAGCTTGAATTGGTATCTCAAATTGTTGTCTTGGAATCAATTCTTTCAATTTCAAGCACAATTTCTTTCCTAAATTAAATGCATTACTTCTGTGAACCAATGCTGATAAAGCATCCACTTGTTCTGCATTTAATAATAAATCCATTTTCACTAAATCAGACTCTTTGTATCCAACAGGGTGATAATCAAATGAAGCATAACCTCTTGAAACTGATTTTAATCGATCATAGAAATCGAATACAATTTCTGCTAAAGGCATTTCAAACGTTAATTCAACTCTATCTTGCGTTAAATAAACTTGATTTCTTAACTCACCACGTTTCTCAATACATAAAGTCATAATCGCCCCTACGTATTCAGATTTTGTAATAACTTGTGCTTTAATGTAAGGTTCTTCTATTCTTTCCATTCCTGAAGGATCAGGTAACTCAGAAGGATTATTTACGATTAATCGAACATTCACATCTTTCTTCATGTAAGCGTAGTAAGAAACGTTTGGAACAGTTGTAATAACAGTCATGTTAAACTCTCGTTCTAAACGTTCTTGGATAATCTCCATGTGTAACATCCCTAAGAACCCACAACGGAAACCAAACCCTAATGCTGCAGACGATTCAGGCTCAAATACCAACGAAGAATCATTTAACTGCAATTTCTCCATTGAATATCTTAACTCTTCGTAATCTTCTGTATCAACAGGATAAATTCCAGCAAATACCATCGGTTTTACATCTTCGAAACCCTTAATAGAATCTTTACAAGGATTATCAAATAAAGTAATCGTATCCCCTACTTTCACTTCATTTGCTTGCTTAATTCCTGATATAATGTAACCAACATCTCCAGCCTTAATCTCATTTCTAGGATGTAAAGAAGGATTGATTTTTAATACTCCAATCTCATCAGCATTATAATCTCTTCCTGTATTAAAAAATTTAATCTTATCTCCTTTTTTCAAAACACCATTTCTTATTCTGAAATATGCAATAATACCTCTAAAAGGATTGAATACTGAATCAAAAATCATTGCTTGCAAAGGTGCGCTTTCATCCCCTTTAGGAGCAGGAACTCTATTGATAATTGCATCTAAAATTTTATCTACACCCAAACCAGTTTTACCTGAAGCTTGGATAATATCTTCCATTTTACAACCTAACAACTCAATAATTTGATCAGAAACTTCCTCAGGCATTGCCCCAGGTAAATCCATTTTATTCAAAATTGGTATAATTTCTAAATCATGTTCAATCGCTAGATATAGGTTTGAGATAGTTTGGGCTTCAATTCCTTGAGATGCATCTACAATCAATAAAGCTCCTTCACATGCAGCAATCGAACGAGAAACTTCATACGAGAAATCTACGTGTCCTGGAGTATCAATTAAATTTAAAATATAATCTTGCCCTTCATGTTTGTAATTCATTTGAATTGCATGACTTTTAATAGTGATACCACGTTCACGTTCTAAGTCCATATCATCCAACGCTTGGTTTTGCATTTCTCTGTCAGAAATAGTACCAGTTGTTTGTAATAAACGGTCAGCCAATGTACTCTTACCGTGGTCAATATGTGCAATTATACAGAAATTACGTATGTTCTTCATAATGTTAAAAAAACAGATTTGTTCGCTTAAATTTAAAGCGACCACAAAATTAAAGGAAATAATCGAGATTCTTAGTTTTAAGAAGGTGTTTCTTTTGAAAATACAAGCATTTAAAATCAAAAAAGAGAGAAACTGGCATTTCTCTCTTTTTTCTTACCTAAAACTACTACTTATGAAAAAACTAACTCTATACTTTTTAATTTCTTAACCTCTTTTAAGGTTTATAACTATAGAACGTACAACTGTCAAAAAAATTACAGCTAAATTATTTAATTTAACATTTTTTTAGGAATTAATAAAATGGATTTTGATTACATATCCATAGATTGTATATTTGAATAGTAAATAATATAAGTTAAAATGAAAATTTTCTCCAAAATTCTTCTAACAGTAATTGCTCTAATTTCTTTTATTTCATGTGATAAGGAACAAGGGAAAATTCCTACAATAAAATTCAAATCTGGTTCTGGCTACTCTTCTGAAAGCAATGATATAGTTGCAAATTCTTCGTTTAAAATTGGAATTGACGCTTATAAATCAGAAACAAGAAATTTTTTAAGTAAAATATCTGTTACAAAAAGCATTAATAATGGAGAAGCTCTAGACGTTTTTTCTAAAGATTTATCTAAAAGTGAAAGAGATACTTATAGTTATAATTATTCTGGTGTGGCTGGTTCAAATTCTGGTGAAACAGAAAAATTTACATTTAAGATAACTAGTAAAAATGGCTTAACTAATGAGGTGTATTTAACATTGAGTGTTCAATAAATAATTGAAATAAATCAGAGTTGAACAAACTGAACAACTCTGATTTTTAATATTACATATTCTTAAAGCTTTCGGAGAAAAAGACTCTATCTCTATTCACTTGAGCTTCTAACTGAACTTTAAAATCTTCTCTATATTCTTTTGAAATACAGTTGCTTGGAAATGTTAATTGTAAATCATCTTTGTAATCAAAATAAATAGAATCTGAATGCAAAGTAACTTCTCTTAATCCTGAGAAATATAAAA
>CALPUT020000142.1 GCA_943326825.2 Chryseobacterium gleum
AAACTTAACGATATGCAAACGCTTAGAAATCACGTAACACTAGTTGGAAACATGGGTCAAAACGCATTGATCACAAATTTCGATAATGGAAATAAAGTCGCTCGTTTCAGTTTAGCAACTGATTCAAAAGTAAAATCAAAAGATGGAGCAGTAACAAAAAACACCGAATGGCATCGCGTTTTTGCTTGGGGAAATATGGCTCAATACATCGAAAACTATGGCGAAAAAGGGAAGCAAATTGCCATTCATGGAAGATTGATAAAAAGAACATATGTTTCACCAGAAGGTAAATCCAGAGCGATTACTGAAATTGAAGTAAAACAAATTATAGGAATTTAAACAGATTACTTAACCACCAATTACCCATCTAAAAACGATATGCAATCAACTTAGATGAATCAAAACGACTGAAGAGATTCAGTCGTTTTTTGTTTATAGATTATTATAAAGGCCAAAGCCCTGAAAGGGTTATTATTTTAACGATGGGTGCAGCCCATCGAATATAACTAGTAGTAAATTAAAGCCTTGAAAGGGCGAAAAAAATCATGGGACAATCACTCGTAAAAAATTATATTCACATAGTTTTCAGTACAAAATACAGAGAACCTTTGATAAAACAACCTGTAGAAACAGAGCTTCACCGTTATTTGGGAGGCATCTGTAAAAAAATGGAATGTCCAGTAATAAAGGTGGGTGGATATACCGACCATATTCATATTCTTTGTATGCTTTCAAAAAAAATCACACTCGTAAAATTAATGGAAGAATTAAAATCACATTCTTCAAAATGGATAAAAACAAAAGGAAGTGAGTATTCAAACTTTTACTGGCAAGATGGTTATGGAGCATTTTCAGTAAACCCGTCTGAAGTCGCAATAGTAGTAAATTATATTGCCAATCAAAAAGAGCACCACAGAAAAAAAACATTTCAAAATGAATATAGAGCATTCTTAAAAAAATATGAAGTAGAATTTGATGAGCGCTATGTTTGGCATTAACGATTTCGCCCTTTCAGGGCTTAAAGGTTGTTGGGTTTGTATTTTCGTAGGGCTTCACCCTACGTTGAATGTTTTTTTACCCTTTTAGGGCAATTTAATTAATTCAAAATTTCAAACCTAAAAACTATGCTTATCTTTATAAGCTGAACAAAGTTGAAATAAAAAATATTAAATAAATAGACTATGCAACGTTATCAAAACTACGCTTTAGGTAAATGGTTTGACGGAGATGGAGTTGAAACCAACGTTTACAATGCAATTACAGGGGATAAAATCGGAGAAGTTTCTAGTGCAGGATTAGATTACCAAGCGATGTTAGAATATGCCCGTAAAACGGGTGGACATGCGTTGAGAAAAATGACGTTCCAAGAAAGAGGAAGAATGCTAAAAGCGTTGGCACTTCACTTAATGGAAAAGAAAAATAAATATTACGAAGTAAGTGCTTGGACAGGAGCAACGAAAGTAGATTCATGGATTGACATTGAAGGAGGAATTGGAAATTTATTTGCTAATGCATCTTTAAGAAAACAATTTCCAGATTTACCATATTATGTTGATGGTCAAGCAGCTCCATTGTCTAAAAACGGAACTTTTATTGGTCATCACATCATGGTTCCAAAAGAAGGAGCTGCAGTTCATATTAATGCTTTCAATTTCCCGATTTGGGGAATGTTGGAAAAAATTGCCGTTAACTTAATGGCAGGTGTTCCAGCAATTGTGAAGCCTTCAGAGTACACAAGTTTCTTAACGGAAGTAATTACTAGAGATATAATCGAATCTAAAATTTTACCAGAAGGTGCTTTGCAATTAGTGGTAGGACTTGGAAGAGGAATTTTAGACCATGTTACTTCTGACAATGTAGTTACGTTTACAGGAAGTGCTTCTACAGGTAAAATCTTAAAAGGTTTACCTCAAATCGCTCAAGAAAGTGTATCATTTAACTTAGAAGCAGATTCATTAAATGCTACTATTCTAGGAAAATATGCAACACCTGGAACAGAAGAATTTGATTTATTTATCAAAGAAACAGTAAAAGAGATTACGATCAAAGCTGGTCAAAAATGTACAGCAGTTCGACGTATAATCGTTCCGGAAGATTTAATCGAAGAAGTAGAAAAAGGAATTGCAGCTCGTTTGGCTTCAACTAAAATTGGAGATCCAAGTCAAGAAGGAGTTCGTATGGGTTCTTTGGCAACAAGATTACAAGTTGATAGAGTTAGAGCAAGCGTTGAAGAATTAGCAAAATCCCAAAATATCGTATTTGGTGATTTAGACAATTTTGATGTGATTGGTGCTGACAGAAATAAAGGAGCATTCTTCTCTCCAATTTTATTTAGAAATGATAACCCATTCGTAAATACTGATTGTCATAACATCGAGGCATTTGGTCCAGTTTCGACAATAATGCCATACAAAACAATTGATGATGCAATTGAATTAGCCAAAATGGGTAAAGGTTCATTGGTATCTTCAATCGTTACGCCAAATGATCAAGAAGCAACAGAATATGTAGTTGGAGCAGCTTGTATGCACGGTCGTATTTTAGTTTTGAATAAAGATTGTGCGAAAGAAAGTACAGGTCACGGTTCTCCTATGCCATTATTAACGCATGGTGGACCAGGAAGAGCTGGTGGCGGAGAAGAAATGGGTGGAAAACGAGGAGTTTTACATTACTTACAAAGAACTGCGATTCAAGGACATCCAACAACGATTACTAAAATCACACAACAATTTCAAGTAGGAGCTGAGATGCCAGAAGCAAATCCTCATGTATTTAGAAAATACTTCGAAGAGTTAGTAATTGGTGAAACAGTTTTCACACACAAACATACAGTGACTGATGCAGATATCGTAAACTTTGCGAATGTTTCAGGAGATAATTTTTACGCACACATGGATGCAACTTCTTTAGAAGGAACGATTTTCGAAAGAAGAGTAGCTCATGGATATTTCGTATTATCTAAAGCAGCAGGTTTATTTGTAGACCCGAAAAAAGGTCCAGTTTTATTGAACTACGGATTAGAAGAAGCTCGTTTTACAAAACCAGTTTATCCTGGAGCAACAATCGGAGTTCGTTTTACAGTAAAAGAAAAAGTAGATCAAGAGAAACGTTCTGAAGATGATATCGCTAAAGGAATCGTGAAATTCTTAGTAGATGTTTACGATGAAACAGGAGAAACAGTGGCATTAGCAACTATTTTGACAATGGTTAAGAAAATTAATCAGGATTAGAATTTAATTTCACAAAATAAATTACACACAATGATTTCGATTATTGTGTGTTTTTTATTTTTATAAAGTTTATTTGATTACTTATTTCTCTTCAAATACATATCGTAAATCATACCATCTGAAAGGCCGATTTTAGGCACGATGATATTTTTACATTTAAGTTCCTTCATGATGTATAGATAGATATCCATTGCTGGCACGATAACATCCGCTCTATCAGGCTTTAATTGGTATTTTTCAACTCTATGTGATAAGCTTAACTCATCAATTTCATCTCTTAAATCTTTGATTTTTTTGACTGAAATTGTTTCCATGTGTTGTGCACCTAACATTTTATGGACTTTATTAATATTTCCACCTGTAGCAAAAATTTGGTGAACTGTTTTAATCTCCACGTGAAGTGCTAACCAATCATGAATTTCTTTCCAAATATCTTCGTTTACTTTTCCTTTTAACAAACGAATTGTACCAATTTGAAATGATTTAGAAGCTAAACGCTCTCCATTTTCAAAAACACTTACTTCCGTACTACCACCTCCAACGTCGATTACAACAAACGGCATTGTTTTATCGAAATCCATTAAGAAGAAAGTACCAAAAATTAAATCGGCTTCTTCATTTCCAGAAATAATATCTATTTCAACACCCGTTTGATCGGCTATAAGTTGTTGAATTTCTTTCCCATTTGAAGCTTCACGCATTGCAGATGTTGCGCATGCACGAAGTTCTTTCACTTCAAAAATTTCAGAAATTAAGCGAAAAGCTTTTATTGTTTTTGAAAAATGTTCTGCTTTCTTAATAGATATTTTACCATCCTCGAAAACTTCTTCTCCTAAACGCAATGGAATACGAGTATACGATATTTTTTTGACGAAAGAATGTCCATTCTCTGTTGTCACTTCACCAACTAAAAGTCGGGCAGCATTTGTTCCAATATCAATAGCTCCGTAACGCATTTTCTAAGTAAAGCTATTTATTTTTTTCTAAAGAAAATACGAATTGGCACCCCTTGGAAATCATAAATTTCACGCATTCTATTTTCTAAGAAACGTTTGTAGCTATCTGGAATGTATTGAGGTAAGTTACAGAAAAATGCAAACGAAGGACTTTGAGTTGGTAACTGTTGAATGTATTTAATTTTTACATATTTACCTTTCAAAGATGGAGGAGGAGTCGCTGCAATGATATCACCCATTACATCATTCAATTCTGAAGTAGAAATTTTACGTTTTTTATTTTCGTAAACTTTCATTGTCTCTTCCAACGCTTTGTGCACACGTTGCTTTGTAACTGTAGAAGTAAAGATAATCGGAACGTCATTAAACGGAGCTAATTGTTCTCTAATTTTATCTTCCCATTCTTTTGTTGTTTGGGTTTCTTTTTCAATTAAATCCCATTTATTTACTAGAACAACAACACCTTTAGCATTTTTCTCAATTACATAATAAATATGTAAATCTTGTTTTTGAAGTCCTTCCGTAGCGTCAATCATAAAGACACACACATCAGATTCTTCAATCGCTCTAACTGAGCGTAAAACTGAGTAGTATTCTAAATCTTCTTGAACTTTCGCTTTTTTACGAATACCCGCTGTATCAACAATCATGAAATCAAATCCAAAGGCATTGAATCTTGTATTGATAGCATCTCTCGTTGTACCTGAAATATCCGTAACAATGTTTCTTTCTTCACCTGTAATCGCATTTACGAAAGAAGATTTACCAACATTTGGTTTACCAACGATACAAATACGAGGTAAGTGATCTAATTCTTTAACAGATTCATCTTCGATGTCCATGAATTTCACAGCATCATCTAATAATTCTCCTGTTCCACTTCCGTTTGTTGCAGATAAATCGTAAACATCACCAATTCCTAATTGATAGAATTCAGATGAAAGACCGATACGTCCACTATTATCTACTTTATTCGCAACTATAAAAACTTTCTTTTTAGATTTTCTTAATAATCCAGCAACTAATTCATCAAAATCAGCAATGCCAGTTGTTACATCCACCATGAAAAAGATAATATTTGCTTCTTCAATTGCGATTAAAACTTGTTTACGTATTTCTGCTTCGAAGATGTCATCCGTACCACTTGCGTAACCACCAGTATCAATTACAGAAAATTGGTAACCATTCCATTCACCTCTTCCGTATAATCTATCACGTGTAACACCACTTACTTCTTTCACGATAGCGTTAGAAGATTCTGTTAAACGATTGAATAAAGTTGATTTCCCTACATTAGGACGACCAACAATTGCTATAATATTTCCCATTTTATATTTTCAAAGCTAATTACAATTATTACAAAATCAGAAAACTTTAATTTGCAATCTGTAATTTGTCAATTTGTAATTTACTAATTTGTAATCTATTTTTTAATACCCGTATTTCTTCAATTTCGTATCTGAAGTTCTCCAATCTTTGTCGACTTTCACAAACGTTTCTAAGAATACTTTTTTCATTACGAATTTTTCGATGTCTTGTCTTGCTTCTCGTCCAATTCGTTTCAACATTTCGCCACCTTTACCAATGATAATTCCTTTTTGAGAATCACGCTCAACAATGATTAAGGCACGAATTTTAATAATATCTTGTTCTTCTAAATACTCTTCAATTTCAATTTGACTTGAATAAGGAACCTCTTTTTGACAATGAATAAAAATCTTTTCACGAATCATTTCTGAAATAAAGAAACGCATCGGACGGTCAGATAAATCTTCTTTGTCGTAATATGGAGGACATTCAGGAATCAATTTTAGAATTCGTTCCCACAACAAATCTATATTGAATCCATGAAGAGCAGAAAGTAAGTAAACATAAGCATCAGGTAAACGTTCTTGCCAGTAGCTAATACGTTCCATTGCTTTTGCTTGGTCACCTAAATCTATTTTATTGATCAAACAGATCACTGGAATTTTCAATTTTTGAATTTTTTCCAATGTCTCTTTGTGATTCATTTCATCTTCGTTGATGTCTGTGATGAAAATCAAAACATCAGCATCTTGAATAGAAGTGTTTACATAACCCATCATAGCATCGTGAAGTGCATATGCTGAATTAACTACTCCAGGAGTATCAGAGAAAACGACTTGATAATCTTCTTCATTGACAATTCCTAAAATTCTGTGACGTGTTGTTTGTGCTTTTGGAGTAACGATAGACATTTTACTCCCCATCAATTGGTTCATCAATGTAGATTTACCAACGTTTGGACTACCAACGATATTTACAAATCCTGCTTTGTGGGACATTCTTAACTTTTTAGATTTGCAAAGGTAATCATTATTGGAGGGGTTTGCAATTAAAAGGCGTAAATAGGTTTATTAAATTAGCGTTAATG
>CALPUT020000143.1 GCA_943326825.2 Chryseobacterium gleum
AAGACGTTAAAGAATTTGCTAGACAAAAAAAATAAAACTAAATCATACTAACCAAAAAAAATCCAATTCTAAATTTTAACCAACCTAAATGACAAGAAAATTCAATATTCAAATTGAAGAAAGAGCTAAACTTGAAATTGCTGAAGCTTTTGAATGGTACGAAATTCAAAAAAATGGTCTTGGAGAAGATTTTTTAAACTCACTTGATAATGCTTTCAAAGCGATTGAAAAATCACCAAAAGGATATACTCAAATTAAAAACCACAGACAATTTCCTCTTTACAACTTTCCTTTTGTTATTCTTTATGAAATTGATCATCTAACAATATTTGTAGACGCCGTTTTTCATACAAGTCGAAATCCTAAAAATAAGTTTAAATAAAAATTTTCTTCATTGCTGAAGGTTCACTTTTTAGAGAAGCATAGCATCAAGAAATCTCACCTAAGATAAATGTATAGTAGTTGATTAATTCCTGTCAAGTAATTTAAAGAATTAGCTCTTAAAAGATAAAAGTGTGATTATTATCATTTTTTTATCGTTCAATTAAATGCACTTTTACATAAATTCAACTATTTGAAATTATTATGGCATTTATTGATTATTACAAAGTCTTAGAAATTGATAAATCTGCAACGGAAAGCGATATTAAAAAAGCGTACCGTAAATTAGCGCGCAAATACCATCCAGATGTCAATCCAAACAATGAAGCGGCAAAAGTAAAGTTTCAGGAAATCAATGAAGCGCATGAAGTGTTGAGTGATACCGAAAAACGTAAAAAATACGACCAATACGGTAAAGATTGGAAACATGCCGAAGAATTTGATAAACAAAAGCAGCAGCAGCGTAGTAGTCGTGGTTATTCAACTGATGGATTTAATGATAGCGATTATTCAAGCTTTTTTGAGTCTATGTTTGGAAATACTGGCGGAAGATCCTATCGTTCGGGGTCCTTTAAAGGTCAAGATTTGGCGAGTGATGTTCATTTAAAATTGACAGATATACTTGAAGCTCAAAAACAAACTCTTTCGGTGAATGGTAAAAATATTCGATTTACAATTCCAGCTGGAGTTGAAGACGGACAAACCATAAAAATCAGCGGTGTTGGTGGTGAAGGTGTAAACGGTGGACCAAAAGGTGATTTATACATTACATTTAAAATTCAAAACGATACAACTTTCAAACGTGAAGGAAGCAATCTTCTAAAAACGATTGATTTAGACATCTACATAGCTGTTTTAGGTGGTGAAATCATGGTAGATACAATGTCAAGTAAAGTGAAATTAAAAGTTGTACCTGGAACTCAAAACAATACCAAAGTAAAATTGAAAGGCAAAGGTTTACCGGTCTACAAAAAAGAAAATGAATCTGGAGATTTGGTCATTACTTACACGATCAAGATTCCAACCAATTTAACGGATAAACAAAAAGAGTTGTTTAAAGAACTTTCTAATATCTAATAATATGGAAAACGAAAACTTAGTATTATTTCATCAGTTTTGTGAATTTCATAAAATTGAAAACACCTTAGTACTCGCATTAAAGGAGCACGATTTAATTGAAATTTTTATTGTGGATGGCGAATCGTATATTCATACTGATTCAATTCACCTATTGGAAAAAATAATTCGTTTACACCATGATCTTTCCATCAATTTCGAAGGAATCGATGTGATTGTTCAACTGATTGATAAAATCAATTCGTTGCAAGAAGAATTAATAGAATTAAAAAAGAAATTGGAAACTGCTGAAAATTAGAATTTTTTATTTCAGGTCATTAAAACAAAAAATCCTGTACTTTCTGGTACAGGATTTTTTACAATGAAAATTATTTTATTTAACGATTTTTCTATTAATAAAGTAAGAGTTATTTTTAATCGTTACAAAATATTGTCCTCTTGATAACTCACCTAAATCCAATTCAATTAATCTTTGATTAAATTTTTGATTAAGAATTATTTTACCAGAAATATCAGTCAAAATAACTTCAGAAGTTTGATCATTATCAAGTGAAATGATTAAATTATTCTCAAATGGATTTGGATAAATTAGAATATTATTGTTGCTAATGTTTTCAACATTAGTTAAACTTTTGTCAATGTAAATTTGATCATAAGCTTTTAAAAATTCAGCTTGTGATTTATTAGGACAGAACAATTGAAGAACTAAAGTATAAACTCCAGAACTTGAATCCACACTATAAATCTGAGAAATAATTTGAACAGTATTGTTGTAAACTATGTTCCAAGTTACGTTTACAAAACTATTTGATACCAAATTAAAATTACTAATATATACTGAATCAATTGCAGAATAATTTATAACACAATTAGAAACAGCTGGATTAAAGACACTATCGACAATCGTAGAATCTTGAAAAGGAGTATTTGAAAAAATATTACTTGGAGAAGCTATCACAAAAGGAATTGTATAAGAATCTCCTATAGCATCTGAAATTGAAACAGAATAATATCCTGGACAAAGGTTTGAGGCAGTATTATTTATAGATCCATTTGAATACATATAGGAATATGGAGCTACACCACCTGAAATTATTACAGTAGCATTTCCATCACAAAATCCATTTTGTGATGTATTATTAGAAATAACAAAACCTGATAGATTTACATTGTTCACCACCTGAAAAGCATTCGTAGATGTTAAAAGTCCGTCGATATTATTAAAAATTCGAACATCATACATACCTTGACTTGCATTTTGAGGAATAGTAATATTCAAAATCATTGATGATGCACTGGACACATTGATTGAATTAACTAAAATAGTTCCAGTTCCTTGATTAAAGCTAATATCAACTAAAGTTCCACTTCCCTGATCAAAATGGGTATTATTACCAGTAATTGTTACATCGAGTGTTTGACCAGCATTACCAATATTTGGTGTAATTGAATTTAAAGTCGGTGGAGTTATTCCATTTACATTAAAACCTCCTAATGAAAGATAACCATCAAGACTATTAAAAACACTAACATCATATGTTCCAGTATATGTATTTGATGGAATGGTAATATTAGCAATCAAAGAGGTTGGGCTTACTGCACTAATTGAATTTACAACAGTCGTATTACTTCCTTGATTAAAACTAAAATCAACTATAGTCCCACTACCCTGATCAAAATGCGTATTATTTCCTGTGATAGTTACATTTAATGTTTGACCTGCATTTCCTGTATTCGGCGCAACAGAAACCAATGTTGGAGGTGTGATTCCATTTACTTGAAATCCATTTAATGTTAGATGACCATCAAGATTATTAAAAACACTCACATCATAAATTCCTGTATATGTATTTGATGGAATAGTAATATTAGCTATTAAAGAGGTTGGGCTTGTCGCATTAATTGAATTTACAACAGTAGTGTTACTTCCTTGATTAAAACTAAAATCTATTATTGTTCCACTACCCTGATCAAAATGAGTATTATTTCCAGTAATTGTTACATCTAATGTTTGACCTGCATTTCCTACATTGGGTGAGACTGAAGCTAAAGTTGGAGGTGTGATTCCATTTACTTGAAATCCATTTAATGTTAGCAAACCGTCAGTGCTAGTGAAAACATTAACTTCATAAGTTCCAGTATATGTATTTGATGGAATGGTAATATTAGCAATTAATGATGTTGGACTTGTTGCATTAATTGAATTTACAACAGTAGTGTTACTTCCTTGATTAAAACTAAAATCGACTGTAGTTGCAGTTCCCTGATCAAAATGAGTATTATTTCCGGTAATTGTTACATTTAATGTTTGACCTGCATTTCCAGTATTTGGAGCAACAGATACCAATGTTGGTGGTGTGATTCCATTTACTTGAAAACCATTTAATGATAAGTAACCATCAACACTGTTGTAAACTCCCACACTATAAATTCCAGTATATGTATTTGATGGAATGGTAATATTAGCGATTAGTGATGTTGGACTTGTTGCATTAATTGAATTTACAACAGTAGTATTACTTCCTTGATTAAAACTAAAATCGACTATAGTTGCACTACCCTGATTAAAATGAGTATTATTTCCGGTAATAGTTACATTTAAAGTTTGACCTGCATTTCCTGTATTCGGATTAATTGAAACTAAACTTTGAGAAAAAGTTATAATTGGTAAAATAAATAAAAGGAAGGTAATTAATAATGTTTTCATGATGAAATTAAGCTATGTAAAAGTTTATCAAAATTAATCTTTTTTTTCTTATGGAAAAATACTATTTTACTGTAATTGAATTTTATTAAAAGATTTTGAAAAAAGTTATTTAATAATTTTTCTTGTTGTAATAAAAGAATCATTTTTAATTGAAAGGAAATATTGTCCCAATTTTAATTCACTTAAATCCAACTCAACAACACTTTGTTTATATTTTTTATTCAGAAATATTTTTCCTGTTATATCGGTCAGAATGATTTCAGTAGTTTCACTGTTTCCAAGAGAAATTGAAATCATATTTTCAAAAGGATTGGGAGAAATAGAAATTAAATTGATTTGGTTTTCTGCTATTTCAGATAAATCTTTGTTGATATATATTTGATCATAAGCTTTTAATAATTCTCCTTGAGATTTATTAGGACAATACAATTGAAGTATCAATGTATAAACTCCTGAAATTGAATCAACACTATAAACTTCATTAATAGTTTCAGTAGTATTTCCAGATATAACAATCCAAGTAACATTCATAAGATTACTTTGCAAAATGGAATAATTACTAATGTAAATAGAATCAATAGCAGAATAATTAATAGTGCAATTTGAAATAGCAGCATTGTAAACACTGTCAATAATTGTAGAATCTTGAAAAGTGGAATTAGAAAAAATGTTATTCGGTGATGCAATTATAAATGGTATTGAAAGTGAATCACCAAAAGCATCTGTAACTTTTACAGAGTATAAACCTTGACAGAGATTTGATATATTACTGCTTCCACTTCCATTTGAATATAAGTAATCGTATGGTGCAGCTCCACCACTAATTATTGTTGATGCATTACCATCACAAATTCCATCTTGTGATGCATTATTAGAAATCACATAACCATTTAGTTGAAGTAAAGTATTAACCTGAAATCCATTTGTTAAAATTAAATCCCCATCGATATTATTATTTAGATTAACATCATAAAAACCAAAATTTATATTTTGAGGAATGGTTATATTTATTATTAAAGTTGTTGGGCTAGTTACATTTATTGAATTTACGATTGATATTCCAGTACTTTGATTAAATCCAAATTCAATTGTGTTTATTGTACTTTGATCAAAATGAGTATTCGCTCCTGTTAAAATTACATCTAAAGTTTCACCTGCATTGCCTATATTTGGACTTATTGATGTTAATGTTGGCGGCTGAATTCCATATACAAAAATACCTCCATAAGATAAAACACCATCTATACTATCTGTCACAAATAAATTGTAAACACCAGTTAAAGTATTAGAAGGAATCGTAATATTTGCAGTCAAAACTGTAGCACTGATTACAGTTATTGAATTTACAATAGCTGGAACATTTCCTAGGTTATAAACAAAATCAAAACCTACACTAATACTATCACCTTGGTCAAAATGAGTTCCTTTTCCAGTTATTGTAAAATCTAATGTTTGTCCTGCATTGAGTGGGTTATTAGAAATACCATACAATGACGGCGGAAGAGTGACTCCATAAATATGAAGCCCAGTCATAGACATATTTCCATCAATTTGATTGTACGTATTAATATTATAATCACCTGAATAAATATTCTGAGGTATTGTAATATTTATTATTAATTGCGATGAGTCTGTTACATTTACTGAATTTACAATTATAGAATCGCTAGTTGTAATGTTATATTGGGGCGTAAAAGTAACGGTTGTTCCGCTACCATGATTAAAATGTGTATTAAGTCCATTAAGAGTAACGTCCAAAGTTTGTCCTGCATTTAAAGTATCAGGTGATAATGCAAAATAAGAAGGTGCTGGAGTTCCATTTACGTGCAATGAAAATAATGCATTCAAGTAACCATCGATTGTATTAAAATAACTAGCATAGTAATCCCCAGTATATGTATTACTTGGAACAGTTATGTTTGCAATTAATGTTGTATCACTAGTTACTGTAATTGAATTTGTTGAAGTTAAAACACTACCTTGATTAAAACCAGAAAACGTAAAGTTGATATTTGTTTCTGCTCCTTGACCAAAATGAGTTTTGTCTCCTGTAATTATTAAATCTAAAGTTTGTCCTGCATCTGCTGTTGATGGGCTCATTGAAATTAAACTTTGGCAAAATAAAAAAACAGGAAGTATAACAAAAATAAAACTTGAAATTAATCTCAACATGGTTACATTAGATTTGGTAAACATAACAAATCTAATGAATTTATTTAAATTATTAAATTAACTAAATCTATTTTTTAAAACTATAATAGATTTAAATTACATCAATTTTAATTTCACACCTTTGTTAACTATATTCAATTTCAAAGAGAATCGAATATTTGAAGAATAATTTTTGAATAATGTTGATTCATTTTGACTTTGGTATAGCGGAAAATAAACGCCAAATACTTTACTGATTCTGAA
>CALPUT020000144.1 GCA_943326825.2 Chryseobacterium gleum
AAAGAGTTGACCATTAACAACGCCATGATCCCAACTATACGCTAAGGCACCTGCTGCCGATAAAAGCACTGAACTTCCAACGCATACTTCCTGATCATTTCCAGCTAAAACGACTGGTAAACTATGTACCGTAATTACAACTTGATCTGTATTTGTACAATTATTTCCATCTGTGCCTGTTACAGTATAGGTTAAGTTCCCCACAGTAGGAGTAAAGAGTTGACCATTAACAACGCCATGATCCCAACTATACGCCAAGGCACCTGCTGCCGATAAAAGCACCGAACTTCCAACGCATACTACCTGATCATTTCCAGCTAAAACGACTGGTAAACTATGCACTGTAACAAAAGTTGAACTAGAATTCGCAGATAATCCTTGTGCATTATAAACAGTAACACTATAATTTCCTGCAATAGAAACTACAATCGATTGAGTTGTTGCGCCGGTTGACCATAAATAAGAAGTTGCTGTTGAAGATGTTAAAGTTACGGAATTACCTTGACAAAAGGACAAACCAATCGAAGCTGAAATAATAGGAGTTGAAGGAGCCGTTGCTGCTTGTGTCAATAAACATTCCGAAAATTCTGACGTGGAATTTAGATTATCAGTAGCTAAACAAGTAATAAAACTTCCAACTGGAATAACAGCAGAAAATGAAATATTAATTGTTGCATTTCCAGAAGAATTGGTTGTTATTATTTGAGTACCAATTAATATTTTACCTTCCCCATTTCCTGATTGATTGCAGCTTACATTAGAATAATATTGGATTGTATAAGCTGTATTTGCTTTTGAATTAAAAGTTCCAACAATTGAAATTTGTGAAGAAGTTACATACGAACTTGTAATAATTGGATAATTTTGAGTTCCATTTGGTCCTGAATCTACATCTAATACATCTAAACCAGAAGGAGTATAATCTGCATCTATATCAATTGCCATTTCAGTATTATTATAAAATATATTTGACTTAAATGAATTACCAAAACCTGTGTTTGATTCTAAAAGAATTCCAAAAACATTATTTGCAATTACATTTCCATCCACTGAATTAACTCCACCAATCATATTGTTTGCACTTTCATTCATTAAGAAGATGCCGGCACTATAAGTTCCCGCATTTCCATTCCCAGCAACAGCAACCTGATTAGCACTGGTTCCTATGTAATTTGATTTAATCGTATTGTTAAATGTGCTATCCATCCAAATTCCTGCTTCATCCGAAGAGTTTGCCATAATTACATTTCCAGAAATGATATTAGAAGATGTACCATTTGATAATAAAATCCCTGCATTTTGATTTCCTAAAGGGGTAACTCCATCAATAGTTGATCCAATTAAATTATTTACAACCTCATTTCCAGTAGCACCCACTCCTTGAATCATCACGCCTCGATTTCCACCTGAAATTAAATTGGGTTCCATAGCATTTGTTCCTCCAACAAAATTATAAGAAGATGAATCTAAAATTTGAATACCATGAGCAATGCTTCCGCTAGAAGAAACACCCGTTAAAGTTGTTCCAAAATAATTCCCGAAAACTGAATTAGAATCTGATTTTTCAAAAATGATTCCGCCTCCAATTAAATTACGAGTCGCATTGGTTATTCCTCCAATACTATTAAAATCTTGATTATTAAAATGAAGTGCAGCATCCGATGGCGATACTCCGTTGGTGCTCATTCCTATAAAACAACCTTGAATAGTATTATTATCTTTGCTTTTTGAATAACCTTCCTCATATAAAAAATCAATATTTCCATTTACTAGAGAAAGTCCTTTTAAGGTGTTATTTCCGCAGTGAAATGCAAAAGTCCCTCCAGTATGTATACCATCGACTTTTACTTTTATTGCCATATTCAATCCTAAATTGAAGCCATTTGTGTTTTCAGCCCCACCAGTTTGAGTATATCCATTTACGTTGATTGGATAAAAAATTTCAGAATAGTCTATAGTTGGAGTGATTGTTTTTACTCCTGTACCAGAAATACCAAAGGTAATTGGCATTGGAGTAATATCATAAAAATCGTAAGGAGGACGAGCATTTGATTCTTCCAAAGCAGCTCGAAGTGAACAAACTCCACCAGTTGTTAAACAAATTCCATCACCAGGAGTTTTATCGGATAAATCAGTGGTACTGTTTACTACAAATGAATTAACAACTTCTTTATTAAACGTCAAAGGAACCCTCAATAAATCTCTATCATACGTACCAGAATTCCATTTTGTATAATACATGTAACACGTTTGTCCAGGTTGTTCAAAATTTCTTGTAACATCAGTATGATCAATGATTGAAGGATATAAAGACCCTCCAACTGCCCAAGTTGAAGTCGTTTGTAAAATCAAGCGAGGATACGACCAATTAATTAGATCATCTGATAAGGCATAGAAGAATCCATAGGTCATTACTCCATTAACAACACTATTAGTATAATCCACAACCATGTATTTTCCAAAATAAGTATTATACGTTAAACTAGAACACATTTTAGCAATACGATCTCTAGAAACTGGAGCTAATACTTTATCTGCAACATTGTATCCTGTTGCGGTATATGGATTTACAAATGAAACCGTATAACCAGTGCCATCCCATCCTCTCCAACTTGTTGGATCACTTAAATTATTTGTTCTTATTACTCCAGTTCCCCAATCTTGTAATAAATGTGCTTCCAAATGAACAAGAACATAATAATACCCATCTTTTTTTATAATGTTTGATCCACCAAAAATTCCAAAAGGAGTATGAACTGTTGGATAAGGAGATTGATAAGGAGAAGCTGCCACCAAATTACTTGGAGCCGAAGTATGAGAATATGTTTGGCCTCCATTCGTTGAAGAGGCATATGTGATTCCGTTGTACCAGCAATTATTCCAGTTACCACAAGGAACATACTCGTCGTGAATTAAAGCGTGAACTGTTGTCCCATCTTCCGTATAAGTTGAAGAAATCCATTCTTGATTATTGAATTTTGAAGGATCCGAATCTAAATCTGAAGTCATTACTGAAGCACAATCTTTTGTTAAAGAAGTAAAATTTGCACCCGTCATTCTCCAACTAGTATAATGAGAAGCCATTAAATTTAAGTTGCCAGAAGCATCGCGAAAAACTCTTGTTGGAGCGTCTGGTATATCAATTGAATTGCATTTTGAAACTGAATAATCAAACACCATTTCAACAGAGCCAACCGTAGGAGTTCCCGGGTATATTATTTGAGAAAAAAACGTAAACGAAATCAGCAGAGAAATTGCTAATAAAAATCCTTTTACCATATCAATAATTTTATTTTTGAAATTGAAGTAACTAAACAAATAAAACGATTAATTAATTAAAATAAAACCTATTTACTTCTCAATGAACAAATAACTTAAACTAATGAATATTAGTAATATATCATCGAATAAAAGAAATTTTAATTCTCAAACTCTTTTCTTCCAGAAGCGATTTCCATATCAAATTCTCCTTCACTTTTTGCTAATACGACAGATGCTAATTAATTTCCTAGAACATTTATATTAGTTCTTCCCATATCCATCAGTGCATCAACCGCAAGAATAACAATCGCTTTTTCTGGGTCCAACCCCATAGAAGCTAATGTTCCAGCAAGTATAACAAATGAAGCTCCACGAACTCCAGCAACACCTTTACTAGTTAACATTAGTACAAAACACATTGTAATTTATTGAGGAATCGTTAATTCGAAAAGAATTAGGATTGATTGGAGATACGAATATTAACATAGATTTAACTGGCGATTTTAAACAAATTAAAAACATCGAATTCATCGATCAAAATCCGATTGGGAAATCTTCTAGAAGTAATCCAATTATGTATGTTAAAGCATTTGATGACATTCGTGAATTATTTTCAAGACAACAAGTCGCTAAATTAAGAGGTTATAAACCTGGTTTTTTTTTAGTTTCAATGTAGAAGGTGGACGATGTGAAATTTTTGAAGGTACTCCTCAAGACTTAATAAAAATAGAAGGGAATTATACAGGGAAATTTGTGAAAGAAAAACTAAATTAAAATTTCTATTCTATTATTATTTTGAAATGATTTATCGAATTAATTTGATAAATGGAAATGAACAAGACTGATTGAGAAAATTTAGATAAATCTAATTGCTGATTCATTTCGAATTTTTCTTCACTAAGAAGATTTCCAGAAATATCAAATATTTTAGTAATCCCTTCATCTTTTGTGCTAATAGTCACAATTCCTTTAGTTGGATTTGGATAAACTGAAACTGAATTTAATTGATTTTCATATAAACTCAACGGATTCATATGCATTGTTGCAACAGCATCTAAATCAAAACCACCTGATGCAAAAGGAGTTGGATAACAATCATTGATTCGATTTCCAGCAGTATCTAAACTACCAATATTCGTAATACTTCCAATGACATCAACCAATTTAATGTGTGAAATAGCATTTACATCCAAATTTGCAGAATCTTTTAATTCTTCTAAGTCAAAAGGTGTTCCATACCCTTGTTTGTATTTTCCTGCTAAATTATTTACGGCATCACAACTTGCAAATGCATAAGGTCCAACTTGTGTTGAAGTTTGAAATAAACTAGAAGAAGAAAAGCGAATGAAATGAATACCATCTGAACTTACTTCAACAAATGCTAATTCTAAATAATCATTAGCAAATCCATTTTCAAATACCGCAAAATCAGGGCCTAATCCATTGTATATAGTTGAAGCAAAATTTACAATCACAATACCTGAATCACCTAAAGAAACGATATTATTCGAATTTCCCTCAGCAGTATATAATCCGGCTTGAGGATCACCATATGAAACTCTATTTGTACCTGAAATTTGAAAACTTTTATCATTAATATCAAGATAACCTCTTTGGATTTCAATACCCGTTGCCCATGCTTCAATAATAGATGAATCTTTATATATGGCTGTTGAACCTGCAGTGCCAGGAACAGTTGCATATTGTGCAGACAATTCAAAAACTAAAGAAATGCAGATAATAAGTTGAATTAATTTATTCATAAAATAATATATTATTAGGATTCAAACCAACATGATAACTCTTTTCGAAAATACCTGATGATGAAAACACACGTACATAACCTGAATTTGTAAAATTCATAGCGTCTAAACAATAAATCTTATTCGTTGAACTGTTGTATTTTATTCCAAATAAAGTTGTAATGTGTGACATGGAAATAAAATTGGAATTTATTACAGTTTCCGTTTGAAAATCAAATAAGCAAACACTGTTTGTTGAATTTGAATAATTTTGATAGTTAATTAAAAATTTATCACCCATTTTTTCAATTCCAGAAGCATCAAAAGAAAAAGTATTTTCTACTAAATCTGTTTGACTATTAATTCTTACCATTCTTGATGGAATTGAACCATAATTCCCTCTTGCTATAACATAAACATCTCCTTGATCATCAACTTTTATTGCTCCAGGATTTTTTCCAACGGTAATTTTCTTCGTTTCTTGAAATGAACTTAAAGAAATGACAGAAACAGTTGAATCAACATTAGGAGTATTAAGTCCTCCTGAATTGGTAACGTATAATTTATTATTCGAAATGGCCAATTGCTCTGGATTATCACCTACTTTAATTCGTTGAGAGATTGTTAGTGACGCAGTATCTATTACATCAACATATCCATCATAACAAGTTACATATGCATTCGAACCATTAAATACAATTGCTCGTGGTTGTTTAGAAACAGAACCTGCAATCATCGAAATCTGTTTGATTGATTTACCAGTTGATTTTTCTAGAACTTCAATCGTGCTTGAAACATTGACAACAATATAAATTTTACCACCATAAACTTCAAGATCATTTCCAGTATCTCCAATTTGACGATTATTTTGAGTTACAAAAAAATTATTATCTATTTCACTCGAATTAAAATCAACCCAAGAAAGAGTTGAATTATTTTGTTGAAATAAACCTTCACATAAAACAAGCATTCCATTTTTTAGACCATTACTAGTATCAATAAAAGAAGGCTCTACTTTATGTTTTTTACATGAAGCAACTACGAGTATTAATATTATAAATCTAACGTAACGCATAATTAATTGAAATTAAGACACTTCTACCTGGCATAACGTAATATTTCACAAAAGCGTAAGAAGAATTAAACAAGTTTTTAAATGTCAACTGTATTCTCAAATCATGTTTTTTCGATAAACTAACCTTTGAATAAATTCCAGCATCAAAAATGGCAAAACCATCTATAATATTTGACGAAATATTTTCATTTAAACTATACCTTAAAGATGAATTAAACATTGAAAAAACCATACCTGAATTTTTTCTATAGTAAGAAATTGAAGCATTTCCTGAATGTTTTGGAATGTAGGCAACTTGATTTTTATAAGTTGGGGAAATTTTATCTGAAAAATCTAAGGATTGCTGAAATGTGTAATTACCATTTAATTCTAACCTGTTTTTTTCATTAAGTTGAAAACCTAAATCTATTCGAGCTTCAAAACCAGTTGTATGAACTTCACCAATATTTTGCATTGACCAAACGAATAAATTTTTGGTTGGAATGGC
>CALPUT020000145.1 GCA_943326825.2 Chryseobacterium gleum
GTAGAAGGTGGAAATGGAGAATTAGGATTTTATTTAATAAGTGATGGAGGTCGTTCACCTTACCGTTTACAATTCCGTCGCCCATGTTTTATTTACTATCAAGCATATCCTGAGATGATTACAGGTCAAACTATTAGTGATGCCGTATTGACATTGAGTAGTATGAATGTTATTGCAGGAGAATTGGACGCATAATTATGGTTAGTACACACGAATTACAAGGGGTAAAACCTCCTTTCAGCGATGAAAGGTTGAAAGAGGTTCAAGCTATTATTAGCAAATTCCCTGAAGGAAGACAAAAAAGCGCATTAATCCGTGTTTTACACATGGCTGAAGAAGACTTTGGAGGTTGGTTGAGCCAAGAAACAATGGATTATGTTGCAAGTTTATTAGATATTCAACCAGTTGAAGTATATGAAGTTGCTACTTTTTATACTATGTTCAATATGGAGCCAACAGGAAAATTTGTTTTTGAAGTTTGTAGAACTGGGCCATGTATGTTGGTTGGAAGTGATCAAATTATAGAACACATCAAAAATAGACTTGGTATTTCTAAAGTTGGAGAAACAAGTGCTGATGGGATTTTTACTTTGAAAACTGCAGAATGTTTAGGTGCTTGTGGATATGCTCCGATGTTGCAATGTGGTAAAGTATTTCATGAACATTTGACTCCTGAAAAAGTGGATCAATTGATTGAAGACTACCGTGCAAAATATGCTCAATTAAAAAATCAAAACTAATGGGAAGAAAATTACTATTAGAACACATAGACGTTCCAGGAATTGAGACTTTTGAAGTTTACAGAAGAGAAGGTGGTTACCGTTCTGTTGAAAAAGCTTTGAAAACAATGTCACCTCAAGAAGTGGTTGAAGAAGTTCAAAAATCTGCTTTAAAAGGTAGAGGAGGAGCGGGATTCCCTACTGGAATGAAATGGTCATTTTTAGCTAAACCTGAAGGTGTTCCAAGATATTTGGTTTGTAATGCAGATGAAAGTGAGCCAGGTACGTTTAAAGATCGTTATTTGATGGAAAAAATTCCTCATTTATTGATTGAAGGAATGATTACTTCTAGTTATGCTTTAGGAGCAAATACATCACATATCTACATCAGAGGTGAATATATGTTTGTTCTAGACATCTTAGAAAAAGCAATAGCTGAAGCATATGAAAAAGGATTTTTAGGCAAAAATATTTTAGGTTCAGGTTATGATTTAGATTTATATGTTTCGCCAGGTGGTGGGGCTTATATCTGTGGAGAAGAAACTGCTCTTTTGGAATCTTTAGAAGGTAAAAGAGGAAATCCTAGAATGAAACCACCATTTCCAGCTGTTAAAGGATTATTTGGATGTCCAACAGTTGTGAATAATGTTGAAAGTATAGCAGCCGTAGTTCCTATTATCAATATTGGAGCTGACGAATATTTAAAAATTGGTACAGAAAAAAGTTCTGGTACTAAATTAATTTCAGCGAGTGGAAACTTGGTTCGTCCAGGTGTTTACGAAATTGAACTTGGTTTATCTGTAGAAGAATTTATCTACGGTGACGAGTGGTGTAGAGGACTTGCAAATGGGAAAAAGATTAAAGCTTGTATCCCAGGTGGTTCATCAGTTCCAATTTTACCAGCTCATTTGATTACAAAAACAGCTGCAGGTGAAACGCGTTATATGAGTTACGAAAGTTTATCGGATGGTGGATTTGCTTCAGGATCTATGTTAGGTTCAGGTGGATTTATAGTTTTTGATGAAGATCAATGTATCGTTAGAAATACTTGGAATTTTGCTCGTTTTTATGCTCACGAGTCTTGTGGACAATGTTCACCTTGTCGAGAAGGTACTGGGTGGATGGAAAAAGTCTTATATAGATTAGATCATGGACAAGGAAATATGAGAGATATTGAGTTGTTAGAGCAAATCAATAAGAAAATAGAAGGAAATACTATTTGTCCATTAGGTGATGCTGCTGCATGGCCTGTTGCGGCTGCAATTCGTCATTTCCGAGAAGAATTTGAATGGCATGTAACAAATCCTCAAGAAGCGCAAACACGTAACTATGGATTATTGAAAGTTACTGAAACGTTATAATTAAATAATTAGCTATGGTCAAAGTAACCATTGATGATGTTGTAATAGAAGTAGAACCGGGAACAACAATCCTGAATGCTGCAAGACAAGTTGGAGGAGATATTGTTCCACCAGCTATGTGCTATTACAGTAAATTAGAAGGTAGTGGTGGTAAATGTCGAACTTGTCTAGTAGAAGTAGCGGCTGGATCAGAGAAAGATCCTCGTCCAATGCCAAAATTAGTTGCTTCATGCTCAACTCCAGTGATGGATGGAATGATTGTGAAGAACAAAACAAGCGAAAGAGTTCATGAAAACCGTGGAGCTGTAACTGAATTTTTGTTAATTAATCACCCATTAGATTGTCCAGTTTGTGATCAAGCAGGTGAGTGTAAATTGCAAGATTTAGCATTTGATCATGGAGCAGCAAAAACACGTTATGAAGAACCTAGAAGAAAACATGAGCCAGTAGACATTGGTAATACGATTAAGTTAAATCAAGATCGTTGTATATTATGTTACCGTTGTGTTTATGTTGGAAATCAATTATGCGATAGCCGTGTTCATGGTGTAATGCATAGAGGAGAACATGCTGAAATTAGTACTTACATAGAAAATTCAGTTGATAATGAGTTCTCAGGAAATATGATTGATGTATGTCCTGTTGGTGCTTTAACCGACAAAACTTTCCGTTTTAAAAGTCGTGTTTGGTTCCTAAAACCGATGAATGCTTCATGCGAGTGTACGAAATGTGCAGGTAAAGCGGTTGTATGGATGTTTGGAAATCAAATTTATCGTGTAACTGTTCGTAAAGATGAATATGATGAAGTACAAATGATTGATGGTAAACCAGCTTGGATTTGTAACGAATGTCGTTACGACAAAAAAGACGTTTCTAAATGGGCGATAGAAGAACCTTTAAAATTAAAAACAACTTCAGTTATCTCTCAAGGACATTATGATAAGCCAAATCCATTAAATGAGTCAACTAAAAACTTGAAATAATGGATGGAGGTTTACTAACAGAAAAATTAATCTTAGTAGTTGCATTGTTTTCAATTACATTGTTAATCGCTATGTATTCAACTTTTTTAGAAAGAAAGATAGCTGCATGGTTTCAAGATCGTATAGGTCCAAATAGAGCTGGTAAATGGGGGGTTCTTCAACCATTAGCTGATGGTACTAAAATGTTCTTTAAAGAAGATTTCATTCCTTTAAATTCTGATAAATGGTTGTTTATTTTAGGACCAGGTATCGCAATGTTCACAGCGTTAATGACTGGTTCAGTTATTCCTTGGGGACCAAATGTTGAAGCTTTTGGAAGAACGATAGTTTTACAAATTGCTGATGTAAATGTTGGTATCTTATTCATAATGGGATTTGTTTCTATAGGTGTTTATGGAATTATGATAGGTGGTTGGGCATCTAATAACAAGTACTCTTTATTTGGTGCAATTAGAGCTTCATCTCAAATGATTTCTTATGAATTAGCAATGGGTGTTTCTGTAATCACTATTGTTATGATGTCAGGAAGTTTAAGTCTTCGTGATATAGTAGATGCACAACATGGAATGGGGTGGTTTGTTTTCAAACAACCATTAGCATTTTTAATTTTCTTTATCTGTGCTTTAGCAGAATGTAACAGGGCACCATTTGATTTAGCGGAATGTGAGAGTGAGTTAATTGGTGGATATCATACTGAATATGGTTCAATGAAATTAGGCTTTTTCCTTTTTGCAGAATATATAAATATGTTTATTTCATCTGCTGTTATTGCTTCTTTATTCTTTGGAGGTTATAACTTCCCAGGAATGGATTCATTCAAAGAAAATCCAAATACATTAGCAATTATTGGAACATCAGTGTTTTTTGCTAAAATATTCTTCTTTATTTTTGTATTCATGTGGATTCGTTGGACATTACCTCGATTCAGATATGATCAATTAATGCACTTAGGATGGAAGAAAATGATTCCAATCGCTTTAGTAAATTTATTGATTACTGCAATTGTTATTGCAGCTTACAATGGTTGGTTTAATAAATAATATTCCTAAAAGTTAACTATGCAAAGTTTATCAAATAGAAGTAAGTTAGTTTCCAACAAAAAGCTTTCATTTATGGAAAAGCTTTATATACCTGCTGTATTAAGTGGTATGTTGATTACTTTCAAACACTTATTTCGTAAAAATAATACATTGAAATATCCTGAAGAGACGAAAAAATTCGCTCCTGTTTACAGAGGAATGCATGTATTAAAAAGAGACGAAGAAGGTAGAGAAAATTGCACAGCCTGTGGATTATGTGCTGTAGCTTGTCCTGCTGAAGCTATCACTATGACAGCTAACGAAAGAGAAAAAGGAGAAGAAGGATTATACAGAGAAGAAAAATATGCTGAGACATACGAAATCAATATGTTGAGATGTATTTTCTGTGGTTTGTGTGAAGAAGCATGTCCGAAAGAAGCAATTTTTTTAACTGACAGAATTGTTCCTACAAATTTCGAAAGAGGTGAATTTATTTATGGTAAAGATCGTTTGGTAGAAAAAGTTGATGCTCGTATCGATATTTCTGCAAGACAATTTACAGGAAAACGAAAGATATAATGGATATAGTTACAGTAGCTTATATTTTAGGAGGCTTAACTCTTGGATCAGCTTTAATGGTGATTCTTAGTTCGCATCCAGTTCGAAGTGTGTTATACTTAATAGTAACATTCTTCATGATTTCAGCAAATTACATATTATTAAATGCACAATTTATTGCGATAGTAAACATTATCGTTTATGCAGGTGCAATTATGGTATTATTCCTATTCGTATTGATGATGTTGAATTTGAGTAAGGAAACAGAACCTAAAAGTTCGATCTTTATGAAAATCGCTGCTGTAATTTCAGGTGGTGGACTTTTGACTGTTTTTATTTCAGCAATTAAAAAAGCAAGTCTAATAGATCCTTCAACAGTTGTGAATGCAGATCAAGGTTTAGTTAAAAATTTGGGGAAAGTATTATTCACTGATTATGTATTGCCTTTTGAAATTTCTTCAGTATTGTTCATTGCAGCAATGGTTGGAGCGGTTCTTTTAGCAAAACGTGATAAACAAATAATCGATTAAGATGTTATTAGCAACTATTTTTGAATCAGGATTATCGATGGAGTATTACTTAATATTTTCTTCGATATTATTTGTGATCGGTGTTGTCGGAGTTTTAGTCCGTAAAAACGCCATCATTGTATTAATGTGTATTGAATTAATGTTGAACGCAGTAAATTTATTGTTAGTAGCATTTTCAACTTACTTTGGAAAAGCAGACGCTCAGATATTTGTCTTCTTTATTATGGTTGTAGCTGCCGCTGAAGCAACTGTAGGTCTTTCAATTTTAGTATTGATATACCGTAATGCTCGTTCGGTTGATATTAGCATATTTAATAAACTTAAAGGTTAATTCGCATGAAAATTGAACAATTAGTACCTCTGATTATTTTACTTCCTTTAATAGGTGGTATTATAAACGGCGTTATTGGAAAACGATTACCAAAAATGGTAGTTGGATCAATCGCGACAGCCGTTATGTTTGTATCTTTCTTTTTAGCATTGAATGTATTCTTTCAATTGAATGAAGCAACTATTATAAACCTTTTTACAATTATTCGTTTAGATGACTTTTCATTATTTGCTAGATTATTAGTGGATGATTTATCTATTTGGATGACATTAATTGTAACTGGAATCGGATCTTTGATTCACTTATTCTCTATGGGTTATATGAGTCATGATAAAGGTTATTACAAATTCTTTACTTACTTAAACTTATTCATCTTCGCAATGTTAATCCTAATCCTAGGAAGTAACTATTTCATGTTATTCTTTGGATGGGAAGGTGTAGGTATCTGTTCTTATTTATTAATCGGTTTCCATTATAGCGATGAAAACAAAGGATTATTAAATGGTTTAGCTGCTAGAAAAGCATTCATCATGAATAGAATAGGGGATTTAGGTTTATTAATAGGTCTTTTCTTGCTATTAGCAACATTTGGAACGTTAGAATATACAGAAGTAGCAGCAAAATTGGCTGAATTATCTCCTTCTAATTGGATGTTATTTGGAATTACATTCTGTTTATTTGTTGGTGCAACTGGTAAATCAGCTCAAATTCCATTGTTTACTTGGTTACCAGACGCTATGGCGGGACCAACTCCTGTTTCTGCATTGATTCACGCTGCAACAATGGTAACAGCTGGTATTTTCTTAGTTGTACGTTCTAATTTCTTATTTGAATTAGCTCCAGCAACTCAAGATATCATGTTATATGTTGGTTTAGCAACTTCATTGGTAGCTGCTTTTATAGCAATGCGTCAAAACGATATCAAAAAAGTATTAGCTTATTCTACTGTTTCTCAATTAGGTTTCATTTTTGTTGCATTAGGAATGGGAGCATACACAGCTGCAATTTTCCACGTAACAACTCATGCTTTCTTTAAAGCA
>CALPUT020000146.1 GCA_943326825.2 Chryseobacterium gleum
ATACAACTCAATTTTAATTATTAATTACTCTGGATAAATAAACAAGACAGAATCCGATATTACAGCAGATCCAAAAACACCAATACACCCTTCAATTTTTGTTTTTAGATATACTGGCTCAACGAATGGATTCAATTGTGCCAATTTTTGTTTGTCAATGTTGTCATAAAATTCAGCTGAACTTTTATCTAAAGATTGTAAAAACAAATAGGTAACATCACCTTGCTTGTGTTTTAGAGCAGGTTCAATAACAAATTGCATGTTTTGACCATCTAATCCAGTATCAAAATAAATTGATCTTCCAAATTCAGAATAACTAAATTGACCACTTCCGATACAAGTACTATGAACTAATCCAAGATTTGATGCACCATAAACTGTGCTGTCAACTGTTCTATTCATTTGAAATCGATAAAAATTTTCACTTCCTGCGATATCATTAAAATTCATTATTACGCCTTCATGATCTCCATATACGTCATGAAAGGAATGAACAAAATCTGTTGATGAAATGGTCGCTTTAGGTTGGTTTATAGTAGTAGAAGATGAATACGTTTTTCCTTGATAAGTGACTGAAAGTGTATAAGTTTGACCAATAACTGCTGGAATTGAACCTTTATAAAAAGGAACCCATCTACATCTAAAATTATCAAACACTGAGTCCGCAACTAAATTATCTATAGAACTACCCGTAATAGTTACAATAGCTCCTTTCACAAATAATTGTGAAGGACTTGAGCTTGGATCAAAAAAAGGAACACTATTACTTAAATATAATTGAGGTACTTTTCCAGGGTATAAAATACACTCGATTGACAATTGAGATTCATAAGGTAATGGTGCAATTTTTATATCTTTTTGACATGAACTCACAAGTCCAACAAACAATAATATCGAATAAAATATTTTTAATTTCCTCATTTTTTTAAAATTTAAAATTGTAAGTAACACTAGGAATGATAGGTAGTAAGGATACTTGTTTTGCTTTAGGTTCTTGTGTAATTGCATCAACAGTTAAGTACACAAAATAGGGGTTACGTCTACTGTAAACATTGTAAATACTAAATACCCATTCAGTTGTTATTGGATATTTTTTCTTACCCATTGTTTTATATTTTTTATAAGTCGCTCCAATATCTAAATGATGATTTGCATGCATTCGATAATTGTTTCTCTTATCAAAAACTTGATAAACACCGTCGTACAAACTTCCTCCATCTGCAACACTGACTTTTCCAACAGGTAATGTATATGGACTTCCTGTAGAGAAAACGAAGTCAGCTGATAAAGTCCACCTTTTTGACAATTCATACGTTCCAACTACTGATAAAACATGTCTTCTATCGTATTTAAAAGCAAATTTTTGACCGTAATTTAAATCTTTAAATTGTTGATTTGTCCATGATAGCGTATATGAGACCCAACCTGTCAATTTACCTGTGTTTTTTCGTAAAAAGAATTCTGAACCATAACTCCAACCTTTACCAAAAACCAAAGATTTATCAATGTTCGATTGCTCTAATAACTGAGTTCCTTCTTTATAACCAACTTGATTTTGCATAGACTTATAGTACATTTCAATACTTGCTTCGTATTTATTTTCTTTAAAATTTCTAAAATATCCAATTGCATATTGCTCTGATCGTTCAGGCTTGGTTATTGCACTTGATGGAATCCATAAATCAAAAGGTAAAGAAGCACTTGAGCTCGATACAATATGCAAAAATTGATTCATAACTGTATATGCTGCTTTAATCGAAGAAGTAGAATCTACTGAAATTTTTAGAGTTGCTCTTGGTTCCCATGTATAATATGAAACATCTTTTGTAATAAAAGCTGGAGTTCTAATACCAACGCTTAAACCAACTTTTTTAGATATTGTTATCTCATCGTTTAAATAAAGAGCCATTTCGTTTGAATATCTTGGTGGAATATTATTGATAGTAATATTAGCAATTATTAAATCCTTTGGAATTTTAGCAGAATTACCACTAGAAAGAAATGTATGGTAGGTGTAGTTTGCTCCAAACTTAATTTTATGTCGTGAATTTGGATAATACTGAAATTCCGTTTTTCCGTTCATATCATTTATTCCAGAATAAACTTGTGCATAGTATTTACCTTGAATTGTTGATAGATTTAAGTAATAGGTATTGTAAATGAAAGATGTATTTAAAAAAAGTTTATTGCCAAATAAATGATTCCAACGGAGTGTAGCTGTTGAGTTACCAAAACCAATTCCGTAATTTATACTACTGGCAGATTTATATCCTGCATTGTCATTCCCTTTAAAGGCACTTAAAAATAATCGATCCTTTTTAGAAATTCGCCAATTTATTTTAGCGTTTAAATCGTAAAAATTATATGTTGTTGTAATATCTTTAGGCAAGAATGGTTTTATTATTAAATCTAAATATGTTCTTCGAGCAGAAACAATAAAAGATGCCTTGTTTTTCACTATTGGTCCCTCAATTGTGATATTTGATGAAATCAAACCAATTCCTGCATCAACTTTGAATTTTTGGTTATTTCCTTCTTTCATAGTTAAATCCAATATAGATGATAATCTTCCACCATATTGTGCGGGAAAACCTCCTTTTATTAATGTTACATTATTCAACGCTTTTGTATTAAACGCACTAAATAGACCAAATAAATGGTTGGGATTATAGACCAAGGCTTCATCTAATTGCACGAGATTTTGATCAGTGTTCCCTCCACGAACAAAAAAACCAGTTGTCCCACCATTTCCTGATTGGACTCCTGGTAGAAGCTGAATCACTTTTAAAACATCCGTTTCTCCAAATATTGCGGGGAGATCTTTTATTTTTTGAATCGGTATTTCAATTACACCCATTTGTGCTCGTTGAACATTTTTATCTGATTGTTTTGCTGTGACTACAACTTCTTCTAACTTTTTAGAAAGATCCACCAATTCTATATTTAACTCAATATTTTCTTTAAGAAATATTTGTTTTAGTTGCGGTTTAAAATTAAGGTATGAAATAATTAAGCCACTACTGTCTTCTTTTGGAACAGTTAAGGAATAGAAGCCATAATTATTTGTTACTACTTCTGTTTTAGTTGATGTGCAATAAACAACTGCCCCAATTAAAGATTCTCCTGTTTCACTATCCTTAATAAACCCACTTATTGTCACATTTTGCCCAAAAATGGATGAAAAATTTAATAGGAAGATAATCAATATTGCACTTTTTTTATTTTTCATAAATTAAAATTAAATGAACTCTTAACTATTAGATAGACTTATGATGAATATGGTTGGGTGAAAAAATTATAAATAATTAAAAATGCCATTTGCACCCCAAATTAATACCGAGTGATAAGGGGTAATTTGAAACAGGATCTTTGCTTATAGGAGTTAAAGCGCTTCTAAAGGTAGGCTCCAATAAGAATGATATATTTCTAGTCAATTTATACGAAACCCCAAGCCCTAAAATTCCTCCCAAATATTGTTCTTGGAGTCCTTCAATGTTTTTTATTTTTTCTTGTATTGTTGGCGAACTGATAACTAATTTTTCACCTGCTAAAAAATTTATGCTTAATCCAAATTGAGCATAATAACTAAACTTATTTCGTGTAATTTGATAGTTCAAAACAACAGGTAAACTGATAACACGAATGGATTGCAGTGAATTTGAATTAATAATTAAGCTATCTCCTAGATTAGGTATTGTATTAAAACGATTTGGTAATTCTGAACTTCCATAAGAAGTATTAAATTTATAGTGTACTTCTCCATCATTTCCTAAGCTAGCATAAATAGTCCGAGGTTTAATTGTTTGAACTAATTGAGTATATGTACCTCCAATTTTTACTCCCCAGTTTTTTGATAAATCGTACCCTATCACAAAACCAGAATTAAAGGAGAAATCAGGCATTTCACTTTCGTAATTTCCGTCATTCTGATCTCCATAGTTTTGATTTGTATATTTTCTAGTATAATCAGGGGAAAAATAGATTGAAAGTGAAAAATTACTAGATGAATCAATTTTTGATAAACCAATATTTTTCTGCTCAATTATGCTGTTAAAATACCTTTGACTAGAACAAAGTAAGCGTAAATCTAATAATTGTAATTTGCCAATATATTTATCAAAATCATTTTTATTATTAGTAAAATAGGTAGATGAATCAATGTTTTTTATTGAAAGTAAATTATCAATTTTATGGTTTGTTTTTAATTTTTCTCTGAAGCTATTTCCTTTATTTATTTTTAAACTTATTTTTTGAGATGTGAATTTATTTTTATTAGGAGGTATCGAAGAGTTAAATGAAGTGTTTGTTTTTCCCCCATTTTTTTTCTCTAATCTAATTCTATTAAGTTTTGAAATATTAGATTTTTTTTGAGTATGATCATTCTGTGTTTTATCTAGAGTGATTTTTTTATATAAATAAGCCTCATTTTGTGTTGAATTTGAGTTTAAAAAATAATGTAATCCAACAGGTCCAAATAAAAGTAAAAGCGATACAATTGTAACTCTTAAGCGGAATATTATTATTTTATTTCGATCATTTGATTTTTTGTCAAGACGATTCTCCAATGATTCCCAAACCTTTTCTGAATGAACCATTTCATAGGGCTCAATCAAACTTTTGAATAAATCATCTAATTCATTATTGTTTTCCATCTTATTTTAGATTAACCATTTTTTCTATGGAATTTATTTCTAATCTTTTTTTTAACCAAGTTCTAGCATCTGATAAATTTGATTTTGATGTACCTTCACTTATATTAAGTTTTTCTGCAATTTCTTTATGCTTAAACCCTTCAAAAACAAATAAATTAAAAACCATTTTGTATGTAGGTGGTAACATTTGAATTTGATTTATTAATTCTTGTGTGTTTAATTCACAATAAATATCATTGTAACTATTTTGAATCAAATTCAAACTTTCTACATTTACTTCTTTATAAAGTTTACTTCCTTTATTGTATTTCTCTATTGCTACATTGACAATTACTTTTCTAATCCATCCCTCTAAAGAACCAAGTCCTTGATAAGTATGTATTTTTTCAAAAACTCTAAAGAATCCTTCTGTCAATGAATCTTCAGCATCCTCTTTATTTCTACTATATCTAAAACAAATACTCATCATTTTATTTGAATATTTTTGAAAGAGAAAATTCTGAGCTTGTCTATCGAAGTTAACACAACTCTTGACGAGTCTGTTTTCATCGTTTCCAAATAAAATTTTATTCTTTTCTAACATCTAATACAATAGATTAGAAAAAAATGAAAACGGTTGGGTAACATTCAAAAAAAACATAATTATAATATTTACACCATTAAAAACAGTAAATATATAATCCGATTCTAAAGGAAATCTAAAGTGTTTTTTGTAATAAAGTAAGAATAGTTTTTACCCTATTGTATAGATATAAGATGTGAAATTATTGTTAATACCAAACTAAAAATAGATTTTTGGTCATGTTTAAAAAACTACTGTAAAAGTATGTTTCTTATCTGTAAAATAATAGGATATTTCAAAACTATACGAGTCAACAATACTTTTTACAATAGACAAGCCTAAGCCTAAAGAATCTTTAGAAGCATCATTCTTTTTAAAACGTATAAATAGATCTTTTTTATCAATTTTCAATTCATCACCAGTATTTGATATTGAGAATGTTTTTTCATTTAAACAAATTAATATTTCACCACCATTATTTGTGTGACGAATTGAATTTTGAATCAAATTTGTAAATAAAACATCTGCTAAAATAGAATTCATTTCAATTGTCAAATCGGAATTAAAATTGGTTATCAATTTTAAATTTTTCATTGAAATCGAATCATTAAAATTTGAAATAACTCTTGCAATTGATTCATTAACATTTAATTTATGATTTTCTTGAAATTGATTGTTTTCAATTTTAGTCAATAAAATAAGTCCTTTATTTAGTGCACTTAATTTTTTTAAACTATTTTCAATCACTTGAACTTGATTCATTTCGTCTTCTTTCAAGTTTTCAGATTGCATGAGTAAAGAAATATTTGCTTTTATGACCGCTAAAGGAGTTTGCATTTCGTGAGAAGCGTTCTCATTAAATTCTTTTTGTTTGATAAAGTCCGAGTATATTTTATCTGTCATTTTATTCAAAGAATCATTTAATTGATCAAATTCTTTTGTATTCACTGACTCAAAGGTTAATTTTTGAGAGGTTTGTATATCGAATTGATTTAAATTGTCAAGCGTTTTATAAAAAGGTTTCCAAAGTGTTCTTGAAATGAGCCAATTAGCCAATAAAAAACCGATTGTCAAGAAAATAATTATAACAACAAAAGCTGAAAACAAACTTTCCATAAGTTCATGTTCTTTTACAGTCGCTTTTGAAATTGTAATTTTATAACTCTTATTTTTAAATGAAAGATAACTCACGAAAACACGGTGTCCTACCTTTTCATGTTCCCAACTGTCATAAATTTGAGTGTCATAAAATCTTGATTTATTTTGTTTTGATTTAACAATTTCAAT
>CALPUT020000147.1 GCA_943326825.2 Chryseobacterium gleum
AACATTTCTATAGAAATTCTAATTAGAGAATTTAAATTAATTAGGATTGTATAATGAATAGAAAGTAAAAATGTTAAACCTAAAAAAATGACTCCAATAGACTTGGAAAAAGGATGAATTTTAAATCGAATATAATTATAAAACAACATCATACAATTAAAAAAAACAAATCCAATTAATGTAGAAAATGCAGCACCATTTATTCCATAAATAGGTACCATAATATTATTTAAGACTAACTGCAGCGCTAGTTGCAATACCAAACCTATTGTAAGAATGTAATACTTATGTGAAACAACTACAATAGCCGAATTAATTCCTGATAAGAGATTGAATAAAATGGAGATCGCAATTATAATCATAGGCAATTTCCCAATTAGATATTCTTTAGGTAAAAAAGAGAATAATAAATCAACTCCAGAAATTAGTACTAAAAATAATAGTGATCCAACAAAAAATAAATATTTACTACTCTTCTTGTACAAGGAATTGATCTCATATAATTGTTTGTTTTCCCAATAATGAGCCAGTTTAGGTTGTGCAATTCGCTCAATATTTCTTAATGGAATTTCTAAAAGCATTGGTATAATAATACAAGTTGAGTAAATTCCGACTTGAGCTTGATTTAAAAAATGGGCGATTTGCAACTGATCAACAAAACGTGCTGATAAAGAAATGAATGAAGTTAAGGTCATTAATACTGATGAAAATATTAAATCTTTTGTATTTAAATTATTAAAAAAAGACCAATCAACCTTAAATGTAAACAACTTCAAACGAATGAAATAAATTGCAATCAATAACAACTGTAAAAAATACACCATTAAGTTCCCAATAATGAATGATTCATGATTAATCCAACCAAAATAGAAAGCAAAAAGAACTACAAATTGAAGAATCCTAGTAAATACTTCATTTAAAAAAACCATGTAAGTTGTTCTAAATAAACAATTACAATAAATTGATAAAATTAAACTAATCGAAATTACAAGTCCAGTTAAAATTGCATGGAAATAATAAGTTGTTAGTCCATCTGAATAATTGTAATAACTAAAAACTTGCGATTTAAGAGCTAAAAGAATTGAAAAAACTAATAAAAATCCAACAATATTTATCCAAATTATTAATCCAAATAAACCGTGATTTTTGGTAGATTCACTTTTTATTTTTGGAAAATACCTTAAAATAAAATTTGAAAATCCAAGAGACATTAAAGTTGAAGATACAAATGCAAAAGAATATAAAATTCTAACGAGACCTATGTCTTCTGCATGAATAAAATAAGGCTGAAAATAAACAATCAGATACCCCAAAAAAGCTCCTATATAACTCAGAAAAGTATTGGTTACACCTTGTTTTTTAATACCTGACATAATTTTTATAAAATTATATTTTATTCATTTTTATACAACCAAATAGGAACCTGAATCGAACAAAAAGGTAAATTTGTTCCTCAAGAAATATTATTAAAAATCACTAATTTTGCGAGCTTCATTATATAAAAAAGTTTAAAATTTATAAAGTATCTTCTTCTTTTTTCTTCAACGAAAATCCGAAAATAAATATAAACCCTCCAATTAATCCAATTGAACCAACTAAAGCTAAACTTTCAGATTTTGTGAAAGCAACAGGTTCAAATTTCCAATCAATTTTATGTTTCCCTGCAGGAATAACAGCTGCTCTTAACACATAATTTGCTCTTAAACTTTCAACCTTCTTTCCATCAACGTAGCAATTCCAACCTTCTGGATACCAAATTTCACTAAAAACAGCTGTTGCTTTTACATTTGATGACGACAGATAATTAATAGTATTCACATCATACTTCAATAATTTTATAGTTGCTGATGAATCTAAAGAAGGTGCTGAAATAGCTTCTGCAAACTCTTTATTAATCACCGCTTGATTTTTAGAATTGATCGATTTTAATTTCGACATCTCTTCATTAGTCGAGTTCGCTTTCAACACATCTTTTACAAACCAAGCATTACCATTTACACCATGATTTATTAATGCAGATTGAGCTGGATTTACAATTAAATATTTTACATTCAACATATTCAAGACCGGCATAGAATCTGGCAATGTAATGTCACTTAAAGAAATCGTATCAAACACTGCTTGCGCTTTATCTTGCGTAATTTCCATTATCGCAGAATATTCTCTTAATTTTCTATTTTTCTCCGCACTAACAATTTGATTCAATTTCATCATTTCATCAGAAATATAAAAATCAATCATTTCTTGATATCTCTTCAATTTAGCACCATGATATCCACCAATACTTTTATGAAAATAACTTGTTCCTGTTTCATTGAAAGGATTAGCAAAAGTTAACACTCTGTAATCTGTATTCATATTCAAAGTTCCAAAATCAGCAATCGTCTCTAAAGAACCTTGATTCTCCATTGTTTCATAAGAAGATGATAATTTCATTTGACTTAACAATGAACCCTTTTTGGCATCAAAACCTACGATATTTACTTTTTCTCTATTCAATATTGAAATATCAGACACTTGTGGAACATAAGGTAAAGATGCAACAGTTTCTTCATCATATGAATTATAATGCATGCCTTCGCCGTCATTATTTAAATATCTTTTACTAACTGAAAAATTATCCCCAAATACAAAAACGATTGAAACTACCGTTAAAATCATTCGATTAATCTTTGTTAAGAAGAACAATAATACTATACCAGAACCAACAGCCAATAGTAACAACGTTCTTCCAATTTCAGATTTATAAATAGAAATTCGCGTATCTATTAAGGATTGTTTCATTTGGATGAACATCGTCAATTGAGAAGGATCTTTCACTGACTTCATAGCCTCGTCAAATTGACTGATTTCTTCAGAACGCATAAACGAACCTGAAACTGATGGAAACATATACAATATTATCCCAAACAATAAAATACTTCCTGTTGTAATTAACAATTTTTTCTTATTAACAATTTCTTCTTTTCTTTCCAATAAATAATTCAAAAACAATATCCCTAAGGCTGGAAAAATGACTTGTATTAAAACCAAAATCATTTTAGAATCCCTGAATTTATTATACATTGGAACTTTGTTGATAAAGATATTATTCAATCCACCTGGATCTTTAGAAGCTAAAGCAATTGCTAATAATACAATAGCTAAAAAAGCCCATTTTATTGGATCTTTGTAATAAACCATTCCAAATAAAAAGAAAGCAAACATTACAACTCCAAAATAAAAAGCACCTCCAGACATCCTTTGACCTCCCCAATAATGATTCATTTGGCTAATTTGACCAGAAAATTGAGGGTCAACATTTTCCATTGCTTTCTCATCATTCCCTATTAAATCATCTTTTGCACCCTTTGCATTCGGCGCTATTATTGAAAGGATTTCTCCTTTTCCATAATTATATTCTAAGATATAATTAGTATTTAAACCTTCATCTACACGTTGTTCATTGTTCTCACCTTTCGGTTTTATTGTTAAATCCGATGCGCCTCTTGTAGTATACTTACTATATTCTAAAGTAGAAGTAATATTTCCAATACCTGGTAAAACACTTATCCCTCCAGCTATTAACAATACTCCGACAGCTTTACCTAACTCAACAAAAGATTTTTGTAAAGACAAGCGAATAACTTCCACAACTCCTACTGCACCCAATAAAAACACTAAATAATAGGTCATTTGAAAGTGGTTACATGTGATATTTAATCCAAAAAACAAACCGAAAATAGCGGCTCCGAGCATTAATCTTCCTCTAAAAGCTAAAATAAAACCTCCCAAGGCTGGAGCCATATAGGCTATTGCATTCACTTTTGAATTATGACCAGCACCAATGTACAATAAATTAATCGTTGACAATCCAAATGCCAAACCACCTAACATTGATAACCAAGGATTTACTTTCAAACATAAACCAAAAATATAAAAACCAAGCATAGCCAAAAACAGTAAACCAACTGGATGAGGTAAACCTAATTGAAACATTAAATTGACTTTAGCCAATAAATTATTTTCATATTTCGTTGAAATTTGATAAGCTGGCATACCTCCAAACATTGAATTTGTCCAAAGCGGTTCTTTTCCATGAGTAATACGAAAATCATCAATTTCTTTAGACATACCTTTATGTTGACGTATATCATTCTGCTTCAATGAATATCCCTCAAACACTGGAGAAAAATAGATGCTTGAAACAATAACAAAAACTAAAATAGAAACAATGTGTGGAAGTAAAGATTTGAAATTTATTTTCATAAGTAATTTAATTTAAAATCGGATTCAACAATCCTTTTTTCGAATAATAAATTCAAATTTAATTATTTATTTTAATCTAATCTCACGATACAATTTTATTTGCTTTTTAATAATCTTTCAGTCTTTTTAAATTTATCCGTTTCAATGTTTAGAATATAAATTCCATTTTCCAAATTAGAAAGGTCTATGTTAAATTCATTCGTTAATAAACTTTTACTCATTTGTAATTTAGAATTGACGTCATACAATTGAATACGAACATTTTCAGATGATAAAAATTGAATTTGATATTGATTATCTAACAAACTCAATATTTTATAATTAGTTGTTCCTAAAGTTGAAACCAAAGCATCATCTGATAAATTATTGACATTCACATCTAGTGAAAATGTATCCGAATCACAAGAACTTGAGGCAATTAATGTAATTGTATACGTACCATTCGAAGTATAGGTGTGAGTTGGATTTTCTTCAATAGATCCACTAGTTCCATCTCCAAAATTCCAAGAAAATTGATCCGCTTTCAAACTTTGATTCAATAATGTTACCGATTCATTATTTTGATTCACTTCGAAATCCGAAATTGTTAATTTACTTAAATCATGTAAATTCCAAAGTTCTAAACTATCTAAAAACATTTAATGCAGCAACATTTTGCAATATACTGGCATTTGTTTGCCCAATTGTATTATTGAAACTATTACCGACAGGAGATTTTCGAAATAAAGAAGTATAAAAAGTACAAGCTGCCAAATAAGTTCCTTCAGCACTTGGATGAGATCCTTCGGACGAATACAAGTTTATCGATGAATAATTATCTCGAACACATCTCCAAACTGAACCAACTGGAGACATTGAACCTTGAACAGAATCCATGATACGTAAATAAGCATCTCTTAACCTCCCATTCATTCCATTAAATGTAGAAATCGAATCCCAATGTGGATCACCATATTGTCTTCCCCAGGTCATGTAAATCATTATTTGATAACAGAATTTATTCGCATAGATACTATCCGCTAATTGAATGACATAAGGAATCGTTCCTGTATATACTTGAATGGTAGGAAATGATGGCGCTTGACTTTGCGCTTGAAGCACTTCAAAATCCCATTGTTTGCTTTTAATTTTTGTAAATACTACTGGAGTATTTGTTTGAACTTGAAAAGTTGTACCACTTGCAGTTTGAAAATTAAAAGTGATTTTGTCACCCATTGATAATGTCAAACTATTTAAAGTTCCTGGCAAATCATTAACGTAGGTATAACTATTTCAAATAAATAAAACTGACAAACTATCTTGGCCAAATAATAAATTAGATAAAATAAGACATAATAAAACCAATAGATTTTTCATATGTATTTACTTTGTTTAAGTAATTTACTAAATTAGTGATTCGAAGTTGATTTAATTTTTGATTAATTATTTTTTAACTAACGGCAATTATTGAACTTCTAAAGATTAACAAAACGAATAAATAAATGAAAATTATTTCTCGATTATACCTCTATAAAATAAGTATATTACTCTCATTTTGTTTTTATTTCAACATTTCATTTTCTCAATTCACCTTTGAATATGCAAACAACATCCCAGTTACAATTGGAGTCGACACATTAAAATCAGCTTGGGCAGGAGGATTTAATAATGCTCAATTCTCAACAATAGATTTTGATTTTGATGGAGATGATGATTTATTTGTTTTTGACAGAAGTAGTAATAACATTCGTCTATTTTCAAATGAAAATACGAACGGTACATTTCATTACAAATTTATCTATGATGGGAAAAAATATTTCCCTAAAGATTTAAATTACAGAGTCGCATTAGTAGATTTCAATCAAGATGGAAAAAAAGACATTTTTACTTATGGTATAGGAGGCATTAAAGTTTATCGAAACGAAGGCAATCAAACCGATGGAATTCAGTGGTCTTTATTCAATTCTTTATTGTATTCAAACTATACAGGAAATCTTACAAATCTATATGTAAGTTCCGGTGATATCCCAGCAATTGTTGATGTTGATTTTGATGGAGATATAGATATTTTGACTTTTTCAATTGGAGGCCAACACGTAGAATATCACCAAAATCAAAGTATCGAAAAGTATAATATCCCCGATTCATTAGATTTTGAATTAAAAAATGAATGCTGGGGTAAATTTATTGAAGATGCCTTTTCAAATAGCATCCTATTAAATGATCAAAATTATCCTTGTATCA
>CALPUT020000148.1 GCA_943326825.2 Chryseobacterium gleum
AAAACGATAATCCAATTTACCTAATTTACCTTTTGCATATATAGAAAGTTTTCTTAAGAATTGGTCGTTCACACCGTTCGTTACTTGTTGATACAATGGAGCATCAATTCCTAAAATTGAACCTACTCCTGGAGCCGCGTATCGAGTTAATCCACTCCAACCTGTTAAACCAGTACCAATCGTCAATGCCGTTTTGTGTATTTTATATTCACCTACTGCATCATGCACAAAAGCACCTGTATATAATGTCGATGTATAATTGAAATTATTCTGTCCAAATTGACAGTAAAAAAATACTCTATCAGTCAACTGAGCCATCACATTAAAACGCAATCTTCGAATACCGATATCAAAAGGACTTACATTTCCATATCCACCAGCTGCAGCTGAAGGAGATGCCGCATTTGTTCCTGCCGCAGTAGTTCCATTTTCAGATTTAATAGTCGTTCCTGGATTCATATCCGTGTATCTTGTCCAAAATTGACCTACAACAGTCGCTTTAATATAATGAGTCCCTTCCTCATTGAACGTTTTTTTCAATTCAGGATATTTGATTTCTTTTTTAACAGGTTCTGCTGGTTTTTCTTGTGCAAATAAAGCACTAGCACCAAAGACAACTGAATTTATTAAAACTGTTTTTAATTTCATATTACATTATAAAAATGATAATTTACTTTTTAACTGCTGCGAATTTATGACCTGAACCAGTTGCTGGTTTAAATTCATCAATTCCTAAAATTGTAAATGAACCTCCTTCATTTTGGAAATCATCTTTGATGTGGTGCAAGTTTTCAATCACAGTGTGATCAATTAATTTACATCGAGTTACATCAAAAACTACATTGTCTGAATACTGAAATTTTGCAATTTGTTTTTTAATTCCAATTAAATTACTGAACACTGCAGCTCCTTCTACAACTATTGTATTTCCATCAATTTTCGCTTTTGAGCTAAATAAATTTTTCAATGGAGCTCCATTCATTAAGTGAATCATAATTTTCACTAAAATCCCAGCACCAATTCCAACTAACAAATCAGTTGATAAAGTAACCAAAATTGTAACTATGAACACAACTATTTGATCCAATCCAATTTTCGCCATGTGACCAAATTCTCTTGGATGCGCTAATTTATAACCAACTCCAATTAACATTGCAGCTAGAGCAGAATTTGGAATTAAATTACTAAAAGTTACTGCAAAAATCAAGAATAATAAAATGAAAATACCATGAAAAAAGTTTGCCCAACGTGTTTTTCCTCCATTTGCAACATTCGCTGATGAACGAGCAACTTCACTAATCATTGGTAAACCACCTAATGCACCAGCAAGAACATTTCCAATACCTACAGCAATTAAATCTTTGTTATAGTTAGATTTACGTTTGTATGGGTCCAACATATCAATTGCTTTAACAGTTAAAAGTGCTTCTAAACTTCCTACCAATGCAAACATTAATACAAATTTCCAAAAAACACCAACTTGACTTAAACCATCAAAACTAAGAAGTGGTTTTTTATCTTCCTTCACAGGTAAGTTTCTTTTTATTTTTTGGTCATATTTATAAACAGTTTTACCATCAATTTTTTTATTTATTTTTTGTTTTCCTAAGGCTAATATATCTTGACTTAAAATATCAAAAAAACCTTTTTCGAAACTGACTAACGGTTCAAATTTTTTAACCAATACACTACCGTTATCATCTTTTACTTCTTTTACGTTATGTATTCCTAAAATCATTGATAATGGAATAGAAACAGCTAAAACAACAAGTGGAGCAGGGATTTTTTTTAAGAACCCAACTTTTATTCTTGGCCAACCAAAAACGATTAATAAACTTACTAAACCTACTATTGCTACTTCTTGGTGTTGAAAAAAGTGTGCTAAAGTATCAGGAATTTTTGCAATTAATTCTAAGGGCTCAACAATAGATTTCCCTTTTAATGGTCCGTCAGCATGTGCAGTTGAGGCTCCAACTAAAATATGGATTTGTTTACTAATAATAATCAAACCAATAGCAGCTAACATACCATGCACTGCGGATAAAGGGAAGAAATCACTTAATTTTCCTAATTTGAAAATCCCAAAGATTACTTGTATTGCACCAGCAACAACTATTGCTCCAAGTGCAAGTTTCCAACCTAAATCATTGTCACCTTTACCTAAAGCTGCAACTGATCCAGCAACAATTACAATCAATCCAGCTGCAGGTCCTTTTATAGTTAATTTAGAGCCAGCGAAAAAACTTACAATGATTCCACCAACCATAGCTGTGATCAATCCATATATGGCTGGAAATTCACTTGCTTTAGCAATACCAATACTTAATGGTAAAGCCAATAAGAAGACTAAAAAACCAGATAATGCATCGCTTGAAAAATTCTCTTTCAAGCCTGCTAACCCATCACTTGGGATTTTACTTTTATTATTCATAATTTATATTTTGATTTTTGTTTGTACTAATTAAAAAGATCGTTTTGCAATACTGTGATATTTTTTCACATGTGGACCTAAGAATATTCTAGCGTAAATTCTCATTACTGCTAAACCATTTAAAATAAAACTTAATGCGACAAAGAATGCTAACAATACTTGTTCTTCATGGATATGAGAGAAAATTAAATCTATACCGATAAATGTTGGTGTAATTGGAAAACCTGACAAACCAAGACAAGCTATAAAGAAAATCATTGTCAATTTTGGGTGTTCATAAGAATGACCGTAAAATTTATCTAAACTCACCCACTTTTCTAATCCTCTTAAACGCTGTATACAGAAAAAGCCTAATACACCTGAAACAATCACCCCACTTAAGTACAACATTATGTGGGAAACATCAAAATGTTCATTAAATGAAATTGACATAGCAACTAAAAGATGATTTATTATCACCAAACTCCAACTTAAACGAACACTGTTTCTTTCCGTAAATGCTTTTATTACAGCAATTAGACCAATGAATGCAAGTACTGTTGGTACATAATTTTCTAACTCTTCAGAAATTAAACTTTCATTGAACAACAGCGTAAATCCTAAAAACATTATAATAAAAAAGAAAACAAATACATTTTTAAATGTCAAAAAGTTTAATTTCTTGCCAAATCTCTTCAATGGATTCCATAAACGAGTATACATAAACGTATCTAAATTCCATTCTTTCAAACTCAACATGTAAATTGTATATTCAAATCGTTTTGGCCATGAATCTTCAATAGTCTTTTGATGTGGAACAAAATTGTAAAATTGTTCTCTAATTTTGTAACTAACTACTGAAGGAGAAACCAATAACTGATACGTTCTTAAAAATGCATTTCCTGCAATATGAATCAACGCAACCTCCTGCAAACCACAGGCAATTTCAATAAATATCAACCCGATTTGCGCCATAGAAGAATAAGCTATTTGACTTTTAATCGATGATTGTACTCTAGAAGTTAAAATAGCGTAAATACTTGTGATGATTCCAATTACAACAACAAAAACTCTAAATGAAATTTGATGTTCCCAAAAAGGAAATGTTCTCATCATGATAAATGCACCAATATGAACCGATAATGATCCGTAGAAAATTGCACTAGAAGGGGTTGGACCTTCCATCGCACGTGGCAACCATGAAGAAAATGGCAATTGTGCAGACTTAGCAGCAGCAGACATGTAAATCATTAAAGAAATAATAATCCCAATTAAACTGTGCTGAGATAAATGTTCACTTAATACCTGTGCATCTGACATATCTTTAAATGAAATATTTGCTTGCCAAAAATGATGACTCAACCACATTGCTAAAATCAAACCAACATCTCCAATACGATAAATTGAAAAGACTTTAACAGCATTTTTTACTGGCAAATATCTTTCTCTATAAAACGCAATTAATAGAAATGAAGAAATTCCTAAAATTTCCCATCCAATAAACATGGTTTCTAAATTCCCAGCGAAAATGATAATATTGTAACCTATATAGAAAAACAAAAGCGTTGAAAAGAATCTTCGATATCCATGTTCTCTATGAAGATACAATCTGCTAAATCCAGAAACTAAAAAAGTTAAAATTGATCCAACAATTAGAAAAGTCATAGTGATTACATCAAAATGAATATCAATATAAAAATCGTAATTTCCAGATCTAAAAATTGAGAACTCTTTAAAATCGATGTCTTTCATTCCACTCATTAACCAAGTACTAATGAAATAAATTGAGAAAAGTAAATGAGCTCCAATTGTTAGAAAAGATACTCTAGAGATTAACTTTTCATTTTTTCTCGGTAAAACTAAACTCACAATAAAACCTAAAAACGGAATCAATATGAAAAGATGAATTATATATCCCATAACTTTAATTATTTAATAGATAAACAGGTAAATTTAAATGTGTTGATTCGATCACAGCATTGACATCATTGATTTTTTTGATATCTAAATTAACTGGTTTGTAATTCATAAATTGACCTTGATTAAAAACAAAATATTCTTTTGTTTCAGGGTTTAACACCACCAAATTCAACCATTTATTTTCATACCATTCATATGTGGATGGATTTGCTTTAATCACGTTTAATACAACTTCAGGAAAGTGTTCAACTACCATCATTAATCTAACAGGATCATGCAATTCAATCATTTGAATAGGTAATCCTGGTCTTAAATCACCATCCGTTCCATTTGAAACACCAAACAACCCCATTACATTATGTGGTAATTTAGTTCCTGCTCCTAAATTTTGATTATCAACTTTAGAAAAGTAATAATTCAAATTAATACCTCCACAAACAGGAGTAGCAGCATTTAAAATAGGTAATAAACTTTTACCTTCTGGGTCTTTTCTATAATCATAAGAATTTAAAAAAGCTCTTCTATCTAAAAATACATTTTTTGTTATTTTTCTTCTCCCAACAATACAAAGTGTAGCTGTAGCATGATCCAACTCAGGTCTTGGCTCAAACAGAGAAACAGTTCTAGTAAGAATTTGTTTGTGGATTTTCTTTGCTGAATTCTTAGTATTAATAGATTTAAATCGACGAGATCTTTCCTTTGCATTTTGCTCCAAAGCAATTAAAAAAGTTTTTTGATTATCATCGTGTCTCTTTTGATTTTCATTACTCAAAATAGATTCATCAAAGTAAATAATTTCATCCCTTGCTGTATCATGAAGACCTCCTAAAAATTGAGTTTCATTTGGAATTATAATGCCTCTTTTCGCTAACTCAATTCGAACTTCTTTTTTATTTGACATGAAGCTAATAACTCGCGCATTGACTGATCCTGGTCGACAAGAACAAGCTCCACAATCCATCGTTGCATAAAAAGGATTGTTTGCACTACTGGAACCATGACCAATAAAGTAAACTAAAGGAGAAAAATTTTCTGTTAAACCTATACTTAGCAATAAATTATAGACTCTCTCAACCATTTCATCTAAAGTGAAGCCTATCTTCAAACCATCTTCAGAAATTTCTCCTTTTGATTCAATAGTTAAAATCGAATTCGGGTCCATGTGTTTCGCAGATGTAACAAACGATGCTGTTTTAGTAGGTCTAAAAACACTCGCAAACAATTTGAAGACAGAAAAGAATCCTAAAGTATGGGTATAAACCCACCCTAATACCAAACCATTCGCTTTATTTGAAAAATGAAAGTCCTTTTTATTTTTAGCTGTTTTGTCTGATTCTTTAATCAAAAATGAAGGAGTAATTGGTGCAGGACAAACTTTTGTATGAAAATTACTATGTTCGGGTTGAAAATAAAACTCCACATTAAAATGACCAGGAGTTCCAAAAGTTTCACAGTTTAAATCAGTTGATTCAAGATGTCTTCTAATAGAACATTCTCTATCATCAATACAGAAAACAGCTTGAAATGAACGAACACTATTTTCAACTTCACAAGATCCTGATTTGGATATGCCTGACAAAACTTCGTCATAATATGACCATTCATAAGCATCTTGTAGTACACTAACTACTTCGAAAAATTCTGTCTCGGGCACTGGGTCAAAAACACCTTCAAAACTTAATTTTATTTTATGACATAATGGAGACCAAATATCTGTAAAATATGAATCTAATGCATCTATTTCAAGTAATAATTCAAATTGGATTAATTCTGATAGAGTTATTTTCTTTGTATCAATCAACGTTGAAGGATTTGTCTCAATTACAGAAACAATCCCAGACCAACCAGGATGTGCAAATTGTTGATCAAAAAGATAATGTTCATAATTTTCTTCATTACCAACCAAAATCTCTAATAATTCAGACAAGGAACATTTATCTTCTAAGAGCAATCTTTTAGCTCTTTCATTTTTAAAAAAACTTGTTAAACTATTTTTTTCAAGTTCTCTTATAGATGCTAAAAAACCATTATTACCAGCGGGAAAATTCCAAATT
>CALPUT020000149.1 GCA_943326825.2 Chryseobacterium gleum
ACATATACTCTAAGTTCTAACTTGGGTACTATAACTACTTGTGCTGGAACGTTTGTAGATGAAGGAGGAATTGGGGCAAATTATTCAAATAATTCTAATTATTCTGTAACTTTTTGTTCAGGTTCTAGTGCAAACATAAAAATAGATTTCACAACTTTTAATTTAGAATCTGGTAGCGACTTCATGGCATTTTATGATGGTCCTTCAAATTTAGCTCCTTCATTAGGAATTTCTACGGGAAATGTTGGTGTTAATTCGATACAATCATCAGGTTCTTGTTTAACAATAGAATTCACATCTGATGGATCAGTAAAAAAAGCTGGATGGGTAGGAACAATAAGTTGCGTTATCCCATGCTCACCTCCAACTGCAGCCGGAATTTCTTCAAATCAACCTTCTCCTATTAAGCTTTGTGTTGGAGAAACTGTTAATTTTGATGGATCTTCATCTTACGCTGCTTTAGGCTTTACAGTTGCAAATTATTTATGGAGTTTTGATGATGGAAATACTTCATCAGGTGTTACAACTTCTCATACTTTTAGTGCTCCAGGTGAGTATATTGTTCAATTAGATGTAACTGACAATAATGGTTGTCATAATACGAATAATATTGATTTAGTTGTTCAAGTTGGAACTGTTCCAAATTTTGTTGGTACGACGATTAGTCAAACAATATGTCAAAGTCAAAATCTATGTTTAGATGGAGTTGTTAATCCAACTCCTTGGGTAGATATCCCTGTTGCAGCTGTTGCAGGTACAATTTCTTTACCAGATGGATCAGGTGTTTGTTATGATGGGACTTTGATCTTTAATGAATTCAATCCTGGTCAAACAATAACTAGTTCTAGTCAAGTAAATAGTATAGTAGCCAATTTGGAACATTCATGGGCAGGTGATTTAACTATAACAATTATTTGTCCTAATGGTCAGAATGTAGGTTTATTTAATGCTGACGGAACTTGGAATACTCCAAATATTTCGTTAGAAAATTTCGGAAATCCAACAACAACAACTGGGTATGATTACACATGGACAAATTCTGGCGCAACAATGGATACATGGGTAGGATTAAATTCTTCGGCAAACACTATTCCAGCTGGAACCTATGCTTCTGAAGAATCTTTTTCAGGTTTGGTTGGTTGTCCCTTAAATGGAACATGGATTTTTAGGGTTTGTGATATGCATAGTGTAGATGATGGAACTGTATTTTCATGGGGTATTAATTTTGATCCATCATTATTTGCCTCTTTAAGTTCATTTACTCCTGTTTTTAATACAAATTGTAGTTTAACTTCTTGGACAGGAACAAATCCAGCAAGCAGTGCAGCAATTACTTCAACTAGTAGCGACTGTAACCAAATCTGTATAACTCCATCTGCAAATGGAACCTATACTTATTTATACACAAGAACTGATGATTTTGGATGTACTTTTGATACAACTATTACAATAACAGTTAATCAAGGTCCATCAATTACAAATTCACCTTTAATTCAATCTATTTGTTCTGGCGGAACTGCTTCAATAGTTCCTACTTCAGATATGGTTGGATCTTCATTTTCATGGACTGCTTCTTTAACTTCAGGGAATGTAACAGGATTTGTTGCAAATGGTACAGGTAATATTTCAAATATATTAACGAACACATCTAGTTCGCCAGGAACTGTTACATATACTATCACCCCAACTGGTCCAGCGCCAAACTTTTGTGTTGGTTTACCTGTAAATTATGTTGTAACAGTTAATCCAACTCCAACAATAACAAATGCTTCATTAACACAAGCTATTTGTTCAGGTTCATCTGCAACTTTCATTCCTTCTTCAGGAGTATCAGGAGCTACTTTTGCATGGTCAGCGTCATTATCATCAGGTACAGTAACAGGTTTTAGTGCAAGTGGTTCAGGTAATATTTCAGAAGTATTATCGAATTCAACAAGTTCTCCAGGAATTGTAACATATGTTGTTACTCCAACAGGGCCCGCGACATCTTCTTGCCCAGGGAATTCAGTTAACTTTGTCGTAACAGTAAATCCAAAACCTGTAATTACGAATGTACCATTAACTCAAACTTTATGTTCAGGATCAACAGCGACTTTTGTACCTACATCAAGCGTTGCAAGTTCATCCTTTTCATGGTCAGCGTCTTTAACATCAGGTTCGATATCAGGATTTAGTGCAGGTGGCTCGGGTAATATTTCAGATGTATTGACTAATTCATCTTCTAATTCAGGTGTTGTATCTTACGTTATTACTCCAACAGGACCAGCAACAACATCATGTGTAGGAACTCCAGTTAATTATATAGTTACAGTAAACCCAACTCCTACAGTTACTAATACTCAATTAAATCAAGTGATTTGTTCTGGTGCCTCAGCCACATTTACACCAACATCAGGTGTATTAAGTTCAACATTTGCATGGACAGGATCTAATACATCTGGAACTGTTTCAGGTTTTAGCACCAATGGTAGTGGAAATATTTCAGAAGTATTAACAAATGTTTCAAGCTCTAATGGAACAGTTACTTATGAAGTTTCACCAACAGGACCTTCTCCAACATTTTGTTTAGGTTCACCTGTTAATTTTGTTGTAACTATAAATCAACCAGGGAATCCATCATTTACTTTTGCTGATTACTGTCAAGGTTCAGTAAATGGACCTATTATATCGGGAGATTTAGGTGGAACATTTACTTTTAATCCATCAGTAACTGATGGAGCAACTATAAATGCGACTTCGGGTGTAATTCAAAATGGTGTAGGAGGAACACAATACAATGTTCAGTATTCAGTTGCATGTTCAGCTAATACTTCAGTAAATGTTTTGGTAAATCCTATTCCTAATGTTCCAGTTGTTTTAGGAGAACCTTCAAGTTCTTTATGTACTAACACTCCTTTAATCGTATTAACGGTTTCAGCTACAGGAAATTATACTTGGATTGATAATTCAAATTCTGTTTTAAGTTCTACATCTAGTTTTTCGCCTCCAATTATTGTCGGTATACAACAATATGAAGTATATGAATCATTGTTAGGTTGTAAAGGTCCATCAACTATTGTTGCGATTGAATATGAGAAATGTGAAATTAATATTCCAACCGCAATTACACCAGATGAAAATAATATTGATGATGTTTGGGAGTTAAAAGATATTGATGTCATTTACCCAAACAATGTTGTTTCAATTTATAACAGATGGGGAGCATTATTATATAAATCTGATAAAGGAGCTTATTTAAATAGACCTTGGGATGGAAAATATAACAATGAATATCTACCGGTAGCTTCATATTTCTTCATAATAGAATATAATGAAGACAAAATAGAAAATAGTTCAGGCACAGTATCAATCATTAAAAAATAATTAATAATGATGAATATTAGAAATATCATATTTGGAATGGCAACTTTGTTAATTACAAGTGTAAGTTATTCTCAACAATTACCTCAATTTAGTCAATATTTGAGAAATCAATTTATGATTAATCCAGGGGCAGCAGGAGTATATAATTTCACAGACGTTACGTTGAGCGGAAGAATGCAATGGGCAGGATTCAAGAATGCGCCTATGACAACTTATACCTCAGTAACGGCTCCTTTAGGGAAAATTGAAAAAGTTAGATATAATCCTGGTATACGAGTAAGTGTTGGACCTGTAAGAAATCCTGAAATTAAAACAGGAAAACTTAAACATGCAATTGGAGCTCAAATGTTAGCTGATCAATTTGGTGCATTTCAAAAAATTAATTTCTCTGGGACTTATGCTCTTCATATACCTATGAGTAAAAATTTCAATTTATCTTTTGGGGCTAAAGTTGGGATGACTAGCAATACATTTATAAAAAGTAAAGCAATTGTTGCACATGAATCAATAGATCAAAATTATCAAGATTTTTCAAATGGTCAATTGAGTAAAAATATCATGAATATTGGATCAGGGTTGTATTTATACTCAAATAAATCATTTATAGGTTTAGCTGCTGATAATTTAACAAAAGATATGATTCGTTTCGGATCGGGGATGGTTAATTTTGAAACAAAAATGCATTTTAATTTGACAGCTGGACATAAATTTCAGGTAAATAATAATATTACTATCACGCCTGCAATATTGGCAAAATATATGTCACCTGCACCTGTTGCAATTGAAGGTACTGTTCAAGTAGAATATAAGGAATGGTTATGGGCTGGGTTTTCTTATAGAAATAAAGATGCAATTATCGGTATGATGGGATTAAATATTAATCAACGATTTAAATTTGGATATTCATATGATTTTTCAATATCTAGATTTAATTCATACTCTTCAGGAGGTCATGAATTGGTTCTTGGAATAATGCTAAGATAAATTGTTTTAATTTTTGAAAATCAGTTTTAACAGATAAAATTACACAGAATGAAAAGAATAATTTTAATAATATTAACTATAAGTTGGACATTTTCAAGTCAAGCTCAATTTTGGGATTTAAAAGACCCAATAAAATTGGGAGGAACTGTTAATACTGAAGCGGAAGAGTCAATGCCTGTTTTTTCAAGTGATAGTTCAATTCTTTATTTTACTAGAACTTTTGATTCTAAAAATAAAGGAGGAGAGAATGATCAAGATATTTGGTATAGCAAAAAAGATAAAGACGGCAACTATACTGATTGCCAGCCTTTAAAAGATTTCAATAATAAATATAATAATGCTGTTTTTGGTATTAATAAAGCAGGAAACACTATTTATATTATTGATGCTTATGAAGGGAAAAAAGATTTAGTAAAAGGTTGTGCTTCTTCTGTTAAAAAAGGCATTTCTTGGGACACGCCAAAACATGTTGAAATTCCTACATTAGATATTGATGGTGATTATTATACATTTCATGTTAATGAAAATGAAAATTTCATTGTAATATCATCCAAAGGACCGAACACATTAGGTGAAGAAGATTTATACTTTTCGAAAAAAGAAAATGGTTTATGGCTAAATCCGATTCATATGGGTGCAGTTGTTAACTCTCCAGGATTTGAAATTTCCCCATTTTTGACTAGGAATTTAGATACATTGTTTTTTTCAAGTAATGGATTAGGTGGATTAGGTGATGCTGATATTTTTTATTCATTAAGATTAGATGAAACATTTACAAATTGGTCTTCACCAAAAAATTTAGGTAGTAAGGTAAATTCTCCAAAATTTGATGCTTATTTTAGTTGTGATGGAAAAAACATTTATTGGTCAAGTAACAGAGAATCTGAAAAAAGCGATATTTATTTAGCAACGATATTAACTCCTCCTCCATTAAGTGCTTCTGCTATAGGAACAGATGTTACCTTTTTTAAAGGAACAGATGGGAAAATTGATTTAACTCCTATAGGTGGTGTTGCTCCATATAGATATAAATGGTCTCATAACGATACTATAGAAGATCCACTTAACTTGGCTAAAGGTGAATATACAGTTTTAGTAACCGATGCAATTGGTCAAACTGTAGAAGTTACAACTCCAATTAATGAGCCTGGATTGACTCCTGGAGTAGAAATTGGTTCAATCATAAAATTAAATCCAATCTATTTCGACTATGGAAAATTGGATATAAGACCTGATGCTGCAAATGAATTAGATAAAATTGTAGCCATTATGAATGAATATCCAAATTTAGTAATCGAATTGGGATCACATACAGATTGTAGAAGTTCAATGGCATTCAACATGCGTTTGTCTCAAAATAGAGCTGCAGCTTCTGCAGCTTATATTAAGGGTAGAATTAAAAATCCAAATCGAATTTATGGTAAAGGCTATGGTGAAACTTCTTTAAAAGTAGATTGCCCTTGTGAAGGTTCAGTCTTATCAAGTTGTACAGAAGACCAACATCAATTAAATAGAAGAACTGAATTTATTGTTAAATCAGATGATGTCACAAAAGTACCTAAATCAGATAAAATCACACCTAAAATTGTAGATTACAAAAAATTCCAAAGTTTAAAAAATGAGGTTGAAATACCTACAATAGAGAAAACTAGAGAAGATGTAAAACCTATTTCTGTAGAGGTTTCAGAAGAACAAAAACAAAACATTCAAAATGGATTTTATATTATTCAACCAGGTGAAACACTATATAGAGTTTATGTTAATACAGGTGTTTCTGTTGAAGATTTGAAAAGAATTAATAAATTGAAAAATCTAAACGTAACAGAAGGTCAAAAGCTTATTTTAAAAAAATAAAATTGCTTTAAAATTCAACTGACTTGTCCTAAAATAAGTTGACAGGTTAAAAAAAATAATAGACCGTGGGATTAGTATCTCACGGTTTTTTCATGTACAAAATTAGGAGTTTTATATTTTAAACTCAAATGCGGTCTTTTATTATTGTAAATTTCAATTGATTCTTTG